>NZ_JTKZ01000536.1:0-5141 GCF_000799035.1 Delftia sp. ZNC0008 | reverse complement strand
GACATCCAGGAATCACGCATCGACGGCATACAGACCATCCGCGAGTTCATGGACCGGCGCCTGACGCCGGCGCGCAGCACCTGCGAATGGGCGGCGCGGCGGCAGAACGCGCTGTCCGAGCGCGTCTCGCGCGTCAGCAGCCTGCTGCGCACGCGCGTGGAGATCGAGCAGCAGCAAAGCAGCCAGCAACTGCTGGGCGCCATGAACCAGCGCCAGGACATGCAGCTCAAGCTGCAGTCCACGGTGGAAGGCCTGTCCGTGGCCGCCATCACCTACTACTTCACGGGCCTGATCAGCTATCTGGCCAAGGGCGCCAAGGCCCTGGGCTGGCCCTGGTCGCCGGAGAGCACGGCCGCCGTCGCCATTCCCGTGGTGGCGCTGGGTGTGTGGTGGTCCTTGCGCAGGCTGCACCACAGGCTGTTCCGTGGCCAGCACGGCGGCGGCGCGCATTGAAGGCAGCGCCAGGGGCTCGCCGGTGTGCCGGCGAGTTCACGTTTTCTCACGTTTGGCGTGAAAGCGTCGAAGCCTCGCGCACAATGTGCGCTGCCGTTCTGCAAGGATCGAGCAAGGTTGTGTTTGTTCAGGAGTGAGACATGGATCTGGGAATCGCGGGCAAGTGGGCCCTGGTATGTGGCGCCAGCAAGGGCCTGGGCTTTGGCTGTGCCAAGGCGCTGGCGCAAGAGGGTGTGAACCTGGTGATCAATGCGCGCAATCCCGAGGCCCTGCAGGAGGCCGCGGCCAGCCTTGCGGCCCTCGCGCCGCAGGTGAAGGTGCTGGCCGTTGCCGCCGACATCACCACCGAGGAAGGCCGTGCCGCCGTGCTGTCGGCCGCCGGCGGCCCGGGCGTGGATTTCGATATCGTCATTACCAATGCGGGCGGCCCGCCTCCCGGCGATTTCCGTGACTGGGACCGCGCGGCCTGGCTCAAGGCCGTGGACGCCAACATGCTCACGCCCATCGAGCTGATCAAGGCCACGGTGGACGGCATGGCGGCACGCGGCTTCGGCCGCATCGTCAACATCACGTCCAGCGCCGTGAAGGCGCCCATCGACATCCTGGGCCTGTCCAACGGCGCGCGCAGCGGCCTCACGGGCTTTGTGGCGGGCCTGGCGCGTAGCGGCATCGCGGCCAAGGGCGTGACCATCAACAACCTGCTGCCCGGCAAGTTCGACACCGACCGCCTGCGCACCACCTTCACGGCCGCCGCCAACAAGAGCGGCAAGAGCCTGGACGATGTGCGCCTGGTGCAGCAATCCCAGGTGCCGGCGCGCCGCTTCGGCACGCCCGATGAATTCGGCGCCATCTGCGCCTTCCTGTGCAGCGCCCACGCAGGCTACATGACGGGCCAGAACATCCTGCCCGACGGCGGCCTGTACGCAGGAACCTTCTGATGCGCCAGGGCACTGCGACCATGACCGCCTCCGGAGCATGCAAGCCCCGGACAGTGCCAGGCATGGCCGCGCAGTTGCAAACGGGCGGCGGACAGGGGCGGTCTTGAAAACCCCGGCCCTGCATTGCGGCCAGCGGCCTCGCCGCAGCCTGCCCATGTCGCATGCCATGCAGGGAGCCGGGAGATGAGCGAACTGTCCCACCAGACGGACTGGTCGCAGGCGATTGCAGGCCCCTCCGCGCGCCCGGCGGCTGCGCTCAGTCCCCCAGGCATGCGCCATACCCTGGGCCTGATGCTCGTGCTGCTGACGGTGGCCCTGGCGGCCGCCGTCGTCTGGCTGCTCAGCGGCATGCGCACCACCGCGCAGGAAGAGGCATCGCTGCGCCTGGTACGCTTTGTGCTCGGTACCGAGGCGGCCATCAGCCGCAGCCTTGAATCCCTGGACGCACTGGCCATGGGGGTGGATGAATGGCTGGGTTCGCGCGATCACGCATCGGCCTCGCAGCCGCAACTTCAGGAGATGCTGCACGCCATGGAGCGGCAGAACACGCTGGCGCGCCGCGCCGCCGTGCACGACTCCAAGGGCCGCGAGCTGGCGGCTTCGGGCGATGGCCTGGCCATTGATCTGCCGGCCCAGGCCTGGGAGCGCCTTGCGGCCCAAAGCCGCTCAGAATTGCTGGCCAGCCCGCCCTCCTTGGCGCCGCAGCCGCCGGGCGGCGAGCGCATGCTCTATCTGGTGCGCCCGCTGAGCCGTGCGCAGCAGGGTGGCTATGTGCTGATGCAGGTGCCGGTGGCGGCGCTGGGCGCGGTGCTGGCCCAGGGCGGCGTGCTGGACGGACTGGAAGTCACGCTGGAGCAGGGCAGCGGCGAGCTGCTGCTGTCCATGCCCCCCTACGGCGAGGCCTCGGCTGCGCGGTTGCTGCCGGCGACATCGCAGTTGGCGTCCAGCGGCGTCATGCCCATGGCCGCACGCCTGAGCCGCGTGCCCGCCCTGGTGGCCGCGCATCCGCTGCCCAAGGGCAATCTGTGGGTCACGGCCAGCCTGCCCATGTCCTCCGTGCTGGCGGGCTGGCGTGTGGCGGCCTGGCTGATGGTGCTGGCCGTGATGATCTTCGGCGTGCTGCTGGCCATACTGGGCTGGACGGTCCACCGCTACATGGACCGCCTGCATGCCGCGCGCCGTCAGGCACAGCGCTCCGAGCAATGGCTGGACCAGGCGCTGGACAGCATGGTCAGCGGCTTTTTGCTGCTGGATTCACAGCAGCGCGTGCTTCGCTGGAATCGCTGTTACGAGGAGATGTTTCCATGGCATGCGGATCAGCTGGAGCCCGGCCGGCCCCTGCAATCCCTGCTGGATGCCAGCCCCAGCGCGGTGGGTCTGGTGGCGGCGCCGGAGCAGATCGATGAGGCGAAGGACCTGCACCGGCAACTGGTGCTGCGTCCTGGCGTCCCCCTGGAGCAGCAACTGGCCAGCGGCCGTTTCGTGCAGATGACGGCGCGCCCGGCTGCCGAGGGCGGCGTGGTCATCACCTACAACGATGTCACCGATATCCGGCTGGCCACGGCCGAGATCGAAAGCCTGGCCTTCTACGATCCTCTGACCAGCCTGCCCAATCGCCGCCTGCTGCTGGATCGCCTGGCCCAGGCCACGGTGCTGGCTGCGCGTGAAGGCTGGACCGGGGCGCTGCTGTTCCTGGACCTGGACCAGTTCAAGATGCTCAACGACACGCTGGGCCATGAAGTGGGCGACCAACTGCTGCAGCAGGTGGCGCACCGGCTGCGCAGCGCCGTGCGCTCTTCGGACACGGTGGCGCGCCTGGGGGGCGATGAATTCGTGGTCATGCTCTGCGAGCTGTCGCACGAGCCTGCCGAGGCGGCCACGCTGGCCCAGCGCATTGGCGAGAAGATCCTGGCGCGGCTCAACCAGTCCTATGTGCTGGGTGCCCACCTGCACCGCAGCGCCTGCAGCATTGGCGCCACGCTGTTCGGCCGCCAGCCGCAGTCGGCGGCCGAGCTGCTCAAGCAGGCGGACATCGCCATGTACCAGATCAAGGCGCGCAACGGCAGCGGCCTGTGCTTCTTCGATCCGCAGATGCAGGTGGAGATCCACCAGCGCGTGCGCATGGAGGGCGACCTGCGCCAGGCCCTGGCGCAGTCCCAGTTCGAGCTGCACTACCAGCCCCAGTTCACGCTGGCAGGCGAGGTCATCGGTGCCGAAGCCCTGCTGCGCTGGCGCCACCCCGAGCGCGGCCTGGTGCCGCCCGGCATGTTCATCGCCGTGGCTGAGGAAAGCGAGATCATCGTGCCGCTGGGCATGTGGGTGGTGCGCACGGCCTGCGAGCAGCTGGCTGCCTGGCAAAAGGATGCGCGGCTGCGCCATCTGCAGGTGGCCGTGAATGTCAGTGCCCGCCAGTTCCGCCACCAGGACTTTGCCTCCCAGGTCATCGAGCAGGTGCGCAGCGCAGGCATCGCCCCCCATCTGCTCAAGCTGGAGCTGACCGAGTCGCTGGTGATCGAGAACGTGCAGGAGTCCATCGCCAAGATGAAGCAGCTGCGCAGCCATGGCGTGTGCTTTTCCATGGACGACTTCGGCACAGGCCATTCCTCGCTGACCTACCTCACCCAGCTGCCGCTGAACCAGCTCAAGATCGACCAGTCCTTCGTGCGCCACCTGGGCATGCGCCATACCGACGATGTGATCGTGCAGACCATCATCGGCATGGCTCGCAACCTCAACCTGGATGTGATCGCCGAAGGCGTGGAAACGCTGGAGCAGCGCGCCCTGCTGGCGCACTACGGCTGCGAGTACTTCCAGGGCTATCTGTTCAGCCCGCCCGTTCCCATCCGCGCGTTCGAACAGCTGCTGGCCAAGGTGCCCGTGCGCACCGCGGCACACGGCCTGCCCAAGGCTATCCCCGGCGCGAAGACACCATGATGCCGCCCACGATGAGTACGAACGCCAGGCCGTGGTACAGGCGCGGCGCTTCGCCCAGCAGCGCGATCGACAGCAGGGCGGTGAACAGCGGGATCAGATTGCCGAAAAAGCCCGCCACGGCCGGGCTGCTGCGCTGCACGCCCAGCCCCCAGAAACGGTAGGCCAGGATGGCCGGGCCCAGGGCGATGAACAGCAGTGCCCCGCCCAGAGGCCAGCCCCACTGAATGTGGAACTGGCCCATGGCCATCTCGCCGCCCGTGAACAGGCCGGACCAGACCAGGCCGAAGACCATCTGGGCCAGCAAAAAGCCTGCCCAGTCCGAGCGCAGCCGCTGCGGGACCTGCGCCTTGGACAGCAGCCAAGTGTAGAGGGCCCAGACCATGGTGGCCAGCACCATGAACAGATCGCCGGGCACGAGCTGCAGATGCAGCAGCAGCTCGGGATCTCCGCGCGACAACACCACGGCCACGCCCAGCATCGACAGCAGTGCGCCCAGCAGTTGGCGCCGGCTGACGGGAATGCCCCAGACGATGCGGCCCAGGGCCAGCATCCACACCGGCATGCTGGAGCTGACCAGGGTGACGTTCAGCGGCGTCGAGGTCTTGAGCGCCAGATACAGCAGCGCGTTGTAGCAGCCGATGCCAAGCAGGCCCAGCACGGCGAACTGCCGCCAGTGGCTCCAGGTGCCGCTGCTGCGGCCCAGTGCCCATCCTGCCAGCGGCACAAGCAGGACAAAGGCAATGGCCCAGCGCAGGAAGTTCAGCGCAAACGGCGAGATCAGGTCATGGACCAGGCGACCCACGATGGCGTTGCCGG
>NZ_JTKZ01000940.1:0-17613 GCF_000799035.1 Delftia sp. ZNC0008 | reverse complement strand
CCGCGTCGCCCGAGGTGTAGATGCTCATGGCGCGTGCGCGGCGCTCGGGCGGGAAATAGTCGGCCAGCATGGAATAGGCCGCCGGCGACAGTGCCGCCTCGCCCACGCCCACGAACATGCGCGCCACGAACAGCGAGACGAAGCCCGTGACATAGCCGCCCGCCGCCGTGGCCACCACCCAGATCGCCATGCCGATGACGATGAGGTTGCGGCGGTTCCAGCGGTCGGCCAGGCGCCCCAGGAAGATGCCGACGAAGGTGTAGAAGATGGCGAAGGCAAAGCCGTGGACGATGCTGAAGACCCAGTCCGACAGCTGCAGATCCTTCTTGATGGGCTGCACCAGCAGGCCCAGGATCTGGCGGTCCACGAAGGACAGGGTGTAGGCCAGCAGCAGGATGATGGTGACGTAGTAGGCATAGCCGAGTCCGTTCGACTCGGCCGGCGCGGGCGTGGACACGCGGCCCGGCGGGTAAGGCAGGCTCATGGAGACCTCCTGTGGAGGAAGGGAAAGCGGAAAAAAGAAAGCGGGAAAGCGAGACAGGGCTGCGCATGAAAAGGGCCGGCGCACCGCGCCAGCCCTTGCGCGGGCATCAGCCGGCGCTGTGCTCGACCAGCATCAGCGCATCGAGCGCGACCACGCCCTGCCCTTCGGGCAGCACGATGACCGGGTTGAGGTCGATCTCGCGGATGGCCGGCGTGCCGCGCAGCACCTGGCCCAGGCGCACGATGAGTTCGGCCAGCGCCTGGCGGTCCAGCGCCGGGGCGCCACGGTAGCCGTGCAGCAGCGGCGCGCCCTGCAGGCGGTCCAGCTCGCGCAGCACCTCGCTGGTGGACAGGTCGGCGTCCAGCAGGCGCGCATCGCGCATGATCTCGGCCGTCACGCCGCCCAGGCCCGCCAGGATCACGGGGCCCCACTGCGGATCGTTGCGCGCGCCGATGATCATCTCCAGGCCATGCCGGCCCATGGCCTCGACCAGCACGCCGTCCAGCGCAATGGCGCTGTCATAGGCGGCCACATTCGCATGCAGCCGGCTCCAGGCCTCGCCCATGGCCTGCGCATCGGCAATGTTCAGAATCACGCCGCCTGCATCGCTCTTGTGGCTGAGGTCGGCCGACTGCGCCTTGAGCGCCACGGGCCAGCCGATCTCCGCCGCAATCGCCACGGCCTGCTCGGCCGAGGTGGCCAGGCGGCCCTTCGCAAACGGCACGCCGGCCTGGGCCAGCACGGCCTTGGATTCGTACTCGGGCACCACCGTGCGGCCTGCGGGCAGGGCCAGGGCGACGGGCTGGGCATCGGTGCGCTCGAAACTGCGCTGGCTGAAGGCGGTCAGGCGCTGCACGGCGCGCAGGGCACGCTCGGTGCTGGGGAAGTACGGCACGCCCAGCGCACGCATCTCGGCGATGAACTCGGCAGGCACGGCCGCGCCCTCGTCCAAGCCCGCCACGATGACGGGCTTGGCCGGCCGCAGCTCGCGCACGGCGCGCAGCACGGGCGGCATCTTGATGCCGCAGGTCACCGGGTCGCCCTGGATCAGGCCGACGATGATGGTGGAAAAGCGCGCATCGCCAAACAGCGCATCCAGCGTGCGGAAATACAGGTCCGGCTCGACCAGGCCCTGGGCCGTGAGGTCCAGCGGGTTGCTCACGCCCACGAACTCGGGCAGCGCAGCCCGCAGCGCGGGCGAGTCGTCGTCGCCGATGGCGGGCAGGGCCAGGCCCAGTTCCTCGGCCCAGTCCAGCGTCAACGCCTTGAAGGCACCGGACTCGCCCAGCACGGCAACTCCAGCTGCAGCTGCAGCTGCTGCACCGGCTGCACCAGCCGATGGCAGCACCGGGCAGCGGATGGCGATCTCGGCGATGTCGCCCAGCTCCTCCAGTGTCTCGGCAAACACCGCGCCTGCGCGTTCCAGCTTGGTGCGCATCAGCGCATAGTCGCCGGCCATGGCGCCGGTGTGCGTGGCGGCCGAGGCGCGCGCCGCGCTGCTCTTGCCCGGATGCAGCAGCACCACCGACTTGCCCAGGCTGCGCGCACGGGCCACGGTGGCCAGAATACGCCCGGGCTGGCGGAACTGCTCGACGATCATGGCGACCACGCGCGTGGAAGGCTGCTCCAGCAGGAAGTCCACATAGTCCTCGGCATGGCTGGCGGCCTCGTTGCCCGTGGAGATGGCGTGCGACAGCGGCAGCGCGCGGCTGGCCAGCGTGGTGCACAGCACGGTCATCATGGCGCCGCTTTGCGAGACCACGCCAATGGCGGGCCGCGCGGCATCGACCTGCTGCGCGTCGATATTCACCTCGACAAAGGTCAGCGGCACGCGCTGCAGGTAGTTGATGCAGCCCAGGCAGTTGGGACCCTCCACCACCATGCCGGCCTCGGCGGCGATGCGTGCGATCTCGCGCTGCTCGGCCATGCCGCGCTCGCCTGCCTCGGCAAAGCCGGCCGAGAAAATCACCACTGCGCCCACGCGCCGCGCCGCCAGCGCGCGCACCGTGTCCAGCACAAAGGGCTGGGGGATGGCCAGCACGGCCACGTCAACGCCCTCGGGCAGCTGGTCCACCGAAGCCAGGCAGGCCCGGCCGGCGATCTCGCTGCGCTTGGGATTGATCAGGTGGATGTCGCCGGCAAAGCCGTTGCGCTCCAGATTGCCCAGCACCGATGCGCCCAGCGCACCCGGCGTGGCCGAGGCGCCGACGATGGCGATGGAACGCGGCCTCAGCAGCCTGCCGATGTCGGGCCGCACGGCGGCCGCCATCTCTGTCGTTGTCATTCTTGTCTCCAATGATTAAAGCTGGGAGGCCTACCGCGCGTGGTGGACGCTGCCCAAGCGAGGGACACCGAGGAAGGGCCTAAGCCGGCCGCGCCGCCCCGCACTGAGGGTGTCGTCCCCCTCCCTCGCGAAGCGAGTTAGAGAGGGGGAAGGCGCGAAGCGCCTCAGGGGGTGACTTGCTTGCTCAAGTCGTAGGTTCCGAGACCTGGCTTGTAGGTCTTGTCGTCCAGGAACTGGCGCATGCCTTCTTTGCGGCCTTCGTTGTCGAAGCTGTTGGCGGCTTCCTGGGCACGCACCAGATAGTCCTCGGCGTTGTCGTAGCTCATGTCGCGCACGCGGCGGATGGCGTCCTTGGTGGCCTTCAGGGCGATGGGGTTCTTCTGCAGCAGGGCCTCGGCCACTTCGGTGACGCGGGCCTGCAGGCGGTCGGCCGGCAGGGATTCGTTGACCAGGCCCCACTCGGCCGCCGTGCGGCCGTCGATGTTCTCGCCGAGCATGGCGTGGTACATGGCGCGGCGAAAGGACAGCAGCTCCACCGCCACCTTGGAGGCGCCGCCGCCGGGCAGGATGCCCCAGTTGATTTCGGACAGGCCGAACTTGGCGTCATCCGAGGCAAAGGCCAGGTCGCAGGCGAACAGCGGGCCGTAGCCGCCGCCGAAGCACCAGCCGTTGACCATGGCGATGGTCGGCTTCTGGAACCAGCGCAGGCGGCGCCACCAGCCATAGCTCTCGCGCTGGGCCTTGCGGGTGCCGGCCAGGCCCGTGGCCTCGGTCTCGCGGAAGTATTCCTTCAGGTCCATGCCGGCAGTCCAGGCCGTGCCCTCACCGGCCAGAACGACCACGCCCACGTCGTCACGAAACTCCAGGTCGTCGAGCACGCGCATCATCTGGCGGTTGAGCTGGGGGCTCATGGCGTTGCGCTTTTCGGGGCGGTTGAATTTCACCCAGGCCACGCGGCCTTCGACGGTGCAGGACACGGTCTGTTCTTCGGTACGTTCGGTGCTCATTGCGCTTCCTTGTGCAAAAGGGAAATGGGAGGTTGGACACCGATGCTTCGGATCCATAATCGTTATGATAAATAACTATTATTCGACATAGCAATACAGCGTTTACCCTAGGCCGGTCACCACCCAGACCGGTGGCGATGCGAATGCTTCTGCGTCGCGCATGCATGCAATGCGCGGCACGCGGGGAATTGCGGCAGGTGTTTTGGCCGATCCGGGGGTTCACGCGATACTTGCGGTGTTCAACACAGTCAGGAGAAGAAGAACATGCAAGGCCAGCCAGAAGTCATCGAATGCCTCATAGAGCTGCTGCGCGGCGAACTTTCCGCACGCGACCAGTACTTCATCCACTCGCGCCAGTACGAGGACCAGGGCCTGCTGCGCCTGTTCGAGCGCATCGGCCATGAGATGGAAGAGGAAACCCAGCACGCCGACGCCATCCTGCGCCGCATCCTGTTCCTGGGCGGCCGCCCCGACATGCGCCCGCACGAGTTCACGCCCGGCGAGACCGTCGAAGAGATGCTGCGCAAGGACCTGGCCACCGAATACCGCGTGCGCGACAGCCTGCGCTCGGCCATGGCCCTGTGCGAGCGCCACGGCGACTACAACAGCCGCGACCTGCTGCTGGCCCAGCTGCGCGACACCGAGGAAGACCACGCCTACTGGCTGGAGAAGCAACTGGGCCTGATCGAGAAGATCGGCCTGCCCAACTACCTGCAAAGCAAGATGGGCGAACCGGCCTGAATGAAGCTCCCCCTGAGGCGCTTCGCGCCTTCCCCCGTGTGCACGGCGCCCTCTCTCGCTTCGCGGGAGGGGGACGACAGCCTCGCGGCGGGGCGGCCCTTGCTCGCTGTCCCTTGTTTTGGCCGCGCCAGTTTTTCAGGCACTTCCCATAAATGAGAGTGGGCTGTTTGCTCCACGATGAAACGGCAAGCCGGTCGCCCCACGATGAAACAAGAGCCCTCGAGGGCCTGAGAGAAGAGAAAAGAAAAAGGGATGGAAAGCCGCAAGGCCTTCCATCCCTTTTCATTTCCATCGGGTGCGCACCGCCGGGCGGCGGTGCAGCCCGGTGTCAGTCGTCCAGCAGCGACAGGTCGCGCACGGCGCCCTTGTCGGCCGACATCACCAGCTTGGCATAGGCCTTGAGCGCGGCCGAGACCTTGCGCGGGCGCGGCTGGGCGGGCTTCCAGCCCTTGGCATCCTGCTCGGCGCGGCGGCGGGCCAGTTCCTCGTCGGAGACCAGCACGTTGATGCTGCGGTTGGGAATGTCGATGCGGATGCGGTCGCCGTTCTTCACCAGACCGATGGCGCCGCCAGCGGCAGCTTCAGGAGAGCAGTGGCCGATGGACAGGCCCGAGGTGCCGCCCGAGAAGCGCCCGTCCGTCAGCAGCGCGCAGGCCTTGCCCAGGCCCTTGGACTTGATGTAGCTGGTCGGGTACAGCATTTCCTGCATGCCGGGGCCGCCCTTGGGGCCTTCGTAGCGCACGATGACGATGTCACCGGCCTTGACCTTGTCGTCCAGGATGTTCTGCACGGCCTCGTCCTGCGACTCGGTCACGTGGGCCGTGCCCTCGAACACATGGATGCTTTCGTCCACGCCGGCCGACTTGACCACGCAGCCGTCCAGGGCGATGTTGCCCGTCAGCACGGCCAGGCCGCCCTCCTTGGAGAAGGCGTGCTCGTAGGAGCGGATGCAGCCTTCTGCACGGTCCAGGTCCAGGCTGGGCCAGCGCGTGTTCTGGCTGAAGGCCACCTGGGTGGGGATGCCGGCCGGTCCTGCCAGGTAGAAGTGCCGCACGGCTTCGTCCTGGGTGGTGGTGATGTCCCACTGCGCCAGGCCTTCGCCCAGGGTCTTGGCGTGCACGGTGGGCACGTCGGTGTGCAGCTTTCCGGCGCGAGCCAGCTCGCCCAGGATGGCGAAGATGCCGCCGGCGCGGTGCACATCCTCGATGTGGTACTTCTGCGTGTTGGGCGCGACCTTGCACAGCTGGGGCACCTGGCGCGAGAGGCGGTCGATGTCGGCCATGGTGAAGTCGATCTCGGCTTCACGGGCAATGGCCAGCAGGTGCAGGATGGTGTTGGTGGAGCCGCCCATGGCGATGTCCAGCGTCATCGCGTTCTCGAAGGCCTTGAAGCCCACCGAGCGCGGCAGCACGGATGCGTCTTCCTGCTCGTAGTACTCGCGGGCCAGCTCGACGATGCGGCGGCCGGCGCGCTTGAACAGTTCCTCGCGGTCGGCATGCGTGGCCAACACCGTGCCGTTGCCGGGCAGGGACAGGCCCAGGGCCTCGGTCAGGCAGTTCATGGAGTTGGCGGTGAACATGCCCGAGCACGAACCGCAGGTGGGGCAGGCCGAGCGCTCGACCTGGGCGACCTGCTCGTCGGTGTAGTTGGAGTCGGCCGCGATCACCATGGCATCGACCAGGTCCAGCTTCTTGAACTCCAGCGTGTGCGTGGTGGGATTGGCCAGCTTGGTCTTGCCCGCTTCCATGGGGCCGCCCGAGACGAAGATCACGGGAATGTTCAGCCGCATGGCAGCCATCAGCATGCCGGGGGTGATCTTGTCGCAGTTGGAGATGCACACCAGCGCGTCGGCACAGTGGGCGTTGACCATGTACTCCACCGAGTCCGCGATGATGTCGCGGCTGGGCAGCGAATACAGCATGCCGTCGTGGCCCATGGCGATGCCGTCGTCCACGGCGATGGTGTTGAATTCCTTGGCCACGCCGCCTGCGGCCTCGATCTCGCGCGCCACCAGCTGGCCCAGGTCCTTGAGGTGGACGTGGCCGGGCACGAACTGCGTGAAGGAATTGGCGATGGCGATGATGGGCTTGTCGAAGTCGCCATCCTTCATGCCGGTGGCACGCCACAGGGCGCGCGCACCAGCCATGTTGCGGCCGCCGGTGGAAGTCTTGGAACGGTATGCGGGCATGGGCAATCCAGTTGTCTGTCGTCTCGGTCCGTCCCTGGTCCTGTGGGGAAGGCCAGGGTCTGGGCGAAGATTATGGCGCAGCACCCGCCGCACTGCTGGGGCGCAGGAATGCCCCGGCCAGCGTGGACCGCCCCTTTGCAGACCCCAGGCATCGCCTGCGGCGAAGCCTGCTGCGCAATTCAGATCCGATCAGCGGCGCGAACGCGTGCCCGTGCCCATGGCTTCCTTGTTCTTTTCGATGCGCTTCAGGCGCCGCTGCTCGATCTTGTCGGCCGCGCGCCGCTTGGTGTAGCCCGACATGTCCGCCCAGGCCCACCAGGCCGCCGTCAAGCCATAGGCGCCCAGGATGACGTACCACGACCAGGTGGCGACAGGTTCGATATCGGCCAGCTTGAGCAGGGTGAGCAGGACCGCAATTCCCAACAGATACATCACTTCTCCTTCGCCACAAAGCGCTTCACACGAGGTAACGCATCACGCATGCGCGCCCACTACAATGGTTCGCATAATTATTCCCGACAACACCCCAGGAACTCATGATGAAGCAGACATTGATTGCATTTGCCCTGACCGTCGCCGCCGTGGCCCCCGCCATGGCCGACCAGGCACTTGCCACCTCCAAGAACTGCATGGCATGCCACGCAGTGGACAAGAAGCTGGTGGGCCCCTCCTACAAGGATGTGGCCGCCAAGTACGCCGGCCAGAAGGACGCTGTGGACAAGCTGGCAGGCAAGATCATGAAGGGCGGCAGCGGCGTCTGGGGCCCGGTTCCCATGCCCGCCAACCCCCAGGTCAACGAAGCCGATGCCAAGAAGCTGGCCGCCTGGGTGATGTCGCTGAAGTAGGCTCCGCCTTTCTTTCGGGGCCCCCGCCTCAGGGCCCGCAAAAAAACCGCGCTACGCAAGTCGCGCGGTTTTTTCATGGTCCGCCGGTGAATCCGGGCCCGGCCCCCTTACCTGTAGTCCGCAGCGCCCGTGCCGGGCTGCTGGTGCAGGCGTACCTGCTGCTCCAGCTGCCCCACATAGGCGGCCGTGCTGTTGTCCGACTCCTGGGCGCGCTGCACCAGATGGGCCTCCAGCGCATCCAGCCGCGCCATCAGCACCTCCTTGTCACGCGCATGCAGGTCTTCCAGCACGGTGCGCAGCTCGGTGAAGCGCGAGGCCTCGGCCTTGTCGGCCAGGTCGCGCTGGGCCTGCATTTCCTTGGCGTGTCGGCGCGCCTCCATCAGCACCGAGCCCTGCAGCCACAGCACATAGGCGACGAAGAACACGCCCAGCAGGCAGGTCAGCGCCAGCATCAGCACGCCCAGCGGCGCCTGGACATCGGTGACGCCCAGCGACACGACGGATGGTGCGGCCAGCGTGTTCCAGTTGAATGCCGCCAGCAGCGCAATCAGGGCCACGGTGATCAGCAGCGACAGGGTTCTCAGATTCATGGTGAAAGGCCTCCCTCGGCAGTGGTGAAAGCAACAGCTTCGGTTGTACCGCAACCATCATGCCTGAGCTGTCGGCCCACACAAAATAGGACTGCAAGACAGGGCGCCGCCCGCAGTCCGGCCAAGAAAAAACCGGAGCCAGGGCTCCGGTTCTTCATGGCGGTCGTGCCGGACCTCAGTTCGTCTCGGCCAGCTGGTCGAGGATGGCCGGGTTCTCCAGCGTGCTCGTGTCCTGGGTGATGGCCTCGCCCTTGGCAATCGAGCGCAGCAGGCGGCGCATGATCTTGCCGCTGCGCGTCTTGGGCAGGTTGTCGCCGAAGCGAATGTCCTTGGGCTTGGCGATGGGGCCGATTTCCTTGGCCACCCAGTCGCGCAGCTCCTTGGCGATCTGCTTGGCTTCCTCGCCCGTGGGGCGTGCCCGCTTCAGCACCACGAAGGCGCAGATGGCCTCGCCGGTCAGGTCGTCGGGGCGGCCCACGACGGCGGCCTCGGCCACCAGATCCGTCTTGGCGACCAGGGCCGATTCGATCTCCATCGTGCCCATGCGGTGGCCGGAGACATTGAGCACGTCGTCGATGCGGCCGGTGATGCGGAAGTAGCCCCGGTCCTCGCTGCGCACGGCGCCGTCGCCTGCCAGATAGGTCTGCCCGCCGAGTTCGGCCGGGAAATAGCTCTTCTTGAAGCGCTCGGGGTCGCCCCAGATGGTGCGGATCATGCTGGGCCAGGGCTTGGTGACCACCAGCAGGCCGCCTGCGCCGTTGGGCAGTTCGTGGCCGGTCTCGTCGACGATGGCGGCCATGATGCCCGGCAGCGGCAGCGTGCACGAACCCGGCACCAGCGGCGTGGCACCCGGCATGGGGGCGATCACGTGGCCGCCGTTCTCGGTCTGCCAGAAGGTGTCCACGATGGGGCAGCGCTCGCCGCCCACATGCTTGTGGTACCACATCCAGGCCTCGGGATTGATGGGCTCGCCCACGCTGCCCAGCAGGCGCAGGCTGGACAGGTTCCAGTTCTTCGGATGCACGGCGGCATCGCTGTCGGCGGCCTTGATCAGCGAGCGGATGGCCGTGGGCGCCGTGTAGAAGATGGTGCAGCCGTGGCGCTCGATCATCTGCCAGAAGCGGCCCGCATTGGGGAAGGTGGGCACGCCCTCGAACACGATCTGCGTGGCGCCAGCGGCCAGCGGGCCGTAGGCCACGTAGGTGTGGCCCGTGATCCAGCCGATGTCGGCCGTGCACCAGAACACGTCGCTGGGCTTGAGGTCGAAGGTCCACTCCATGGTCTGCTTGGCCCACAGCACATAGCCGCCCGTGCAGTGCTGCACGCCCTTGGGCTTGCCGGTGGAGCCGCTGGTGTAGAGGATGAACAGCGGGTGCTCGGAATCCACGGCCACGGGCGCGCACTCCGTGCTCTGGCCGGCCAGGATCTCGCCGAAGGTCTTGTCGCGGCCCGCCGTCATGGCACAGGCCGTGGCCGTGCGCTCGTAGACGAAGACATGGCGCACGGCCTCGCAGCCGCCCAGCGCCAGCGCGTCGTCCACGATGGCCTTGAGCGGCAGTTCCTTGCCGCCGCGCATCTGGTAGTTGGCGGTGATCACGGCCACGGCGCCCACGTCGACGATGCGTTCCTGCACCGCCTTGGCCGAGAAGCCGCCGAACACCACGCTGTGCGTGGCGCCGATGCGCGCGCAGGCCTGCATGGCCACCACGCCCTCGATGGTCATGGGCATGTAGATCAGGACACGGTCACCCTTTTGCACGCCCTGCGCCTTGAGCGCGTTGGCGAACTGCGAGACGCGCTCCAGCAGCTCGCGGTAGCTGACCTTGGTGACCTCGCCGCCATCGGCCTCGAAGATGATGGCCGTCTTGTGCTCGACGGCCGTGCCCATGTGCTTGTCCAGGCAATTGGCGCTGGCATTGAGTTCGCCATCGGCGAACCAGCGGAAGAAGGGGGGATTGCTGTCGTCCAGCACCTGGGTGAAGGGCTTGGACCAGACCACGTTCTCGCGCGCCAGGCGGGCCCAGAAGCCCTGGTAGTCGTTCTCTGCCTCGGCGCACAGCGCCTTGTACTGCTCCATGCCGGAGATGCGGGCCTTGGCGGCAAAGTCTGCCGGCGGCGGGAAGACCCGGTTCTCCACCAGTACCGATTCAATGGGGGATGCTGTTGCGGTGCTCATGCTTGCTTGTCTCCTGGGCTGGCCAAATAAAAATTGTGGTGTGACTGTCGGGGGCCGGTCTTACATGCCACTGACTGAAACACCCTTGGGCGCGTCTACCTGGGGATTCCCCGCAGTTCCTGGCTGTCACCGGCAATGGCCTGTTTCGCCGCTAAAATCGCGCGCCCGTTTTCCACGGCCATTGTCCCCTCCCATCCACGCCCCCACGCAAGACAAGCGCGACCGACCACCATGGCCCGCCAGCAAAACTCCAACCGAGCCCCCGGCTCCCCCCTGCGTCCCCTGCCCTCCCTGATCTTCGCCAGCCGCTGGCTGCAGCTGCCGCTGTACCTGGGCCTGATCGCCGCCCAGGGCGTCTACGTCTGGCACTTCCTGCTGGAGCTGTGGCACCTGATCGAGGCCGCCTTCGGCAACCAGGAAGCGCTGCAGGCGCTGATCACCAGCATCGGCTACAAGCACGATGCGCCCATTGGCGCGCTCAACGAAACCATCATCATGCTGGTGGTGCTGGCGCTGATCGACGTGGTGATGATCTCCAACCTGCTGATCATGGTCATCGTGGGCGGCTACGAAACCTTCGTCAGCCGCCTGGGCCTGGACAGCCACCCCGACCAGCCCGAGTGGCTGGGCCACGTGAACGCCTCCATCCTCAAGGTCAAGCTGGCCCTGTCCATCATCGGCATCAGCTCCATCCACCTGCTCAAGACCTTCATCAACGCGGGCAGCTACGACGTCAAGGTGCTGATGTGGCAGACCATCATCCACGTCACCTTCCTGGCCAGCGCCCTGGCCATCGCCTATACCGACAAGCTGATCAACAGCACGGCCAGCAACCACTGAGCCCGTCGGCATCCCGCACCGAAGCCCCGCAGCGCCAGCCGCTGCGGGGCTTTTTTCATGGGCGGGCGCAGGCAACGGGTCGGTCACCTGCCAGCGCCCGGCCGGCCAGCGCACCAGGCACGCTTTTTGCCGCAGATCGGGCCTGAAGCTTTCCTCAAGCTGACGCTTGACCGATTTTATTCATCGATGACAGCATATGCCTTGTGAATCATGGCCTCAACGCTCTCATTAAGAGAGCAAATAATGGCCGGATTGCATCCCCCAAGGGCTTGAAACAGCCCAAAACAGGCCTTCTTCGGCTCATGCGTTTTGACGCAGTAAAACCTGTTTTATATAATTTCGGCTTCTTTACAACCTGCCAAGCAGGTCATCGGCACCGTCTTCACGGCCTGCCGATCCCTCCGGCGGATCGTTGTGCTCCCGGCACAGCCCCGTCAACCGGGCCGAAACTCGGTCCTGATGTTGTGGGGCATCGCGCTGGCTGATCTTCAGCCACGATGCCCGCCTGAGACACCGCGCGCGCTTGCCGCCGGCTGCTCTCGACCTCTGGCTCTTGCGCACCGCTTCGCGTGCCATCCGAGCCGTCTCGGGTGCTTTCGCACCTGTTTGAATTCCAGCAACGGGGGACGGCCGTCCCCTGCAGCGAACGGCATCAGGGCTTCATTTTTGGCTTGCGCGCCAGCGTCTTCGCCCGTCGAGGACGCTGGACTGTGTTCCATCTCACCCAAAAGGAGAACGCCACAGTGGCCAAGCAGATCATCATCGATCATGTGTTCAAGGTTTTCGGGGACGACCCCAGGACCGCACTCGAGCTCGTCCAACAAGGCCTGAGCAAACAGGAGATCCTGGAGCGCACGGGCCAGTCCATCGGCGTGTTCGACGCCGACTTCACCATCGAGGCCGGCGAGATCTTCGTCGTCATGGGCCTGTCGGGCTCGGGCAAGTCCACCCTGGTGCGCATGCTCAACCGCCTGATCGAGCCCACGGCCGGGCGCATCGTGGTCGATGGCCAGGACATCAATGCCCTGAGCGAGCGCGATCTGCGCGCGCTGCGCCGCAAGGACATCTCCATGGTGTTCCAGTCCTTTGCGCTGATGCCGCACATGACGGTGCTGGACAACACGGCCTTCGGCCTGGAGCTGGCCGGCGCCGACAAGGCCGAGCGCCAGAAGCAGGCCCAGGCCGCGCTGGAGCAGGTGGGCCTGGGCGCCTGGGGCGCAAGCTATCCCGACGAGCTGTCGGGCGGCATGCAGCAGCGCGTGGGCCTGGCCCGGGCGCTGGCGTCCGATCCGTCCATCCTGCTGATGGACGAGGCCTTCTCGGCCCTGGACCCCATCATCCGCACCGAGATGCAGTCCGAGCTGCTGCGCCTGCAGCAGATCCAGCGCCGCACCATCGTCTTCATCTCGCATGACCTGGACGAGGCCATGCGCATCGGCGACCGCATCGCCATCATGAAGGACGGCCAGGTGATCCAGGTCGGCACGCCCGACGAGATCCTGCGCAGCCCCGCCGACGACTATGTGCGCAGCTTCGTGCGCGGCGTGGACGCGGCCTCGGTCTTCAAGGCCGGGGACATTGCGCGCCAGGCCCTGACCGTGGTGTCGGAGCACAGCGACCGCGGCTGCCGCGCAGCCCAGCGCCTGCTGGAAGACTCCGATCGCGACTACGCCTATGTGGTCAACGCGCGCCGCCGCTTCCTGGGCGTGGTGTCCTCGCAATCGCTGCGCGACGCACTGCATGGCCGCCCGGGCATGCTGGGCCTGAGCCACGCCTTCCTGCCCAACGTGGAGCCGCTGTCCGCAGGCACGCCCGTGGCCGAGCTGTTCGGCCCCGTGGCCGCTGCGCCCTGCGCGCTGCCGGTGACCAGCGACGACGGCCAGTTCATGGGCGTGGTCAGCCGCACCACCATGCTGCGCTTCCTGGACCGCGACACGCCGCCCGTGCCGCCGCCGCAGGAGATCGTGCCGCCGGTCACGCTCAACCCGCATTTCCCGGCCTCCAACGCTCCCACCGTTGCCCCCACCGTCGCGCCGACCGTGGAGCCGATCGAACAACGACAAGGAGATGCCGCATGAGCGATGCCAACAACAACCTGAACCCGAACACCGCCGCTGCCGCCACCGATCCCTGGTCCGAAGCAGGCGCCAATGCAAACGCAGCCCCTGCTGCCGCCGATGCCGCGGCCCCCGCAAGCGCCGATCCCTGGGCAGCCGCCTCCACGCAGGCGCCCGCCGATGCGTCGCCCGATCCCTGGGGCGCTGCCAGCAGCGGCGATGCACCGGGCGGCGACTGGCTGGGCGCGTCGGCCGGGGTTCCCGACGACGCACAGGCCAGCCTCTGGCACCAACTGACCACGGACGGCCTGCCCGTGCAGGGCTGGATCAACAGCGGCCTGGAATGGGTGGTCCACCATTTCCGCCCCTTCTTCCAGGCCGTGCGCACGCCCATCGACGGCACGCTGTCGGGCATCACCGATGCCATGCTGGCCCTGCCCTGGCCGCTGCTGATCCTGATCCTGACCCTGGTGGCCTGGCAGTTCGCGGGCCGCGCCATGGCCATTGGCGCCGCCGTTTCGCTGGTGGTCGTCGCCATGCTGGGCATCTGGCCCGAGGCCATGGTGACGCTGTCGCTGGTGCTGACCTCGCTGGTGTTCTGCATGGTCATCGGGCTGCCCGTGGGCATCCTGCTGGCCTCCAGCGACCGTGCCCAGCGCTGGACGCGGCCGCTGCTCGACGCCATGCAGACCACGCCGGCCTTCGTCTACCTGGTGCCCGTGGTGATGCTGTTCGGCATCGGCAACGTGCCCGGCGTGATCGTGACCATCATCTTCGCGCTGCCGCCGCTGATCCGCCTGACCAACCTGGGTATCCGCCAGGTGCGCCCCGACCTGATCGAGGCCAGCCGCGCGTACGGCGCCTCGCCCTGGCAGCTGCTGTGGAAGGTGCAGCTGCCGCTGGCCATGCCGTCCATCATGGCCGGCGTGAACCAGGCGCTGATGCTGTCGCTGTCGATGGTGGTGATCGCCTCCATGATCGCCGTGGGCGGCCTGGGCCAGATGGTGCTGCGCGGCATCGGCCGCCTGGACATGGGCCTGGCCACCGTGGGCGGCCTGGGCATCGTGCTGCTGGCCATCGTGCTGGACCGCATCACCCAGGCCATGGGACAGACCACACGTGGCGGTGCGCGCTGGTGGCACAGCGGCCCCGCCGGCTGCATTGCCCGCCTGCTGGGCGCCGGCAGCAAGCCGGTTCATCGCGGCAGCACCAGCTGAACGCCTTGCCTGCGGCGCGGACGGGCCTTCTGCCGCGCCGCCTTCCCGAAAAACGGCCAGCCCCGCTGGCCGCCCGCTCCCCTTTCATCACACAACGGAGGAACCCGAGGATGATCCAAGCCCTGAACCCCAACCGACTGCAGGCCAACGCACTGCGCCACTGGCTGCGCGCCGGCGCCATCGCCACAGGCATTGCGCTGGCCAGCGCCAGCGCATGGTCGGCCGACGAACAGCCCGGAAAGGGCGTGAAGGTGTTGCCACTGAAGAGCTCCATCGCCGAAGAGAGCTTCCAGACCCTCATCGTCATGAAGGCCCTGGAGAAGCTGGGCTATGACGTGCAGCCCTTCCAGGAGGTCGAGTACCCCACGGCCCACGTGGCGATTGCCAATGGCGATGCCACTTTCCTGGCCACGCACTGGAACCCGCTGCACGCCGACTACTACAAGAACGCGGGCGGCGACGCAAAGCTGTTCCGCAAGGGCGTGTACTCGGACAACGCCGCCCAGGGCTACCTGATGGACAAGAAGACGGCCGACGAATACAAGATCACCAACCTCGGCCAGCTCAAGGACCCCAAGATCGCCAAGCTGTTCGACTCGGACGGCGACGGCAAGGCCGACCTCACCGGCTGCACGCCGGGCTGGGGCTGCGAGGCCGTGATCGAGCACCACCTGACGGCCTACAAGCTGCGCGACACCGTGACCCACAAGCAGGGCACCTACTCGGCGCTGATCGCCGACACCATCTCGCGCTACAAGGCCGGCAAGCCCATCCTCTACTACACCTGGACGCCCTACTGGGTGAGCAACGTGCTCAAGCCCGGCAAGGACGTGGTGTGGCTGGAGGTGCCGTTCTCCTCGCTGCCCGGCGAGCAGGCCAAGCTGGACACCAAGCTGCCCAACGGCAAGAACTACGGCTTCGTGGTGAACAAGCAGCAGATCATCGCCAACAAGGCCTTCACCGACAAGCATCCCGATGCCGCCAAGTTGTTCGAGCTGATGCAGGTCCCCGTGGGTGACATCAGCGCACAGAACCACATGATGAGCCAGGGCCAGAGCAAGCCTTCGGACATCAACCGCCATGTGGACGGCTGGATCAAGGCCCACCAGAAGACCTTCGACGGCTGGCTGGAACAGGCCCGCGCCGCAGCCCGCTGAACGCTGCGGGGGAGCCGCGCCAGGCGCTCCCCCGGCTTCCTGCTTCAAAGGCCCGCTTCGGCGGGCCTTTTGAACATGCGCAGGGCGATGGCCGTGACCACCACGCCTGCCACCAGCGCCACCGCATACATGGCCACGTGGGTCACGGCATTGGGAATGGGCGCGACGAAGATGCCGCCATGCGGCACCTTCAGTTCCACCCCCGCCAGCATGGACACGGCGCCGGCCACAGCCGAGCCCAGCACCAGGGCCGGAATCGTGCGCAGCGGATCGCGCGCCGCGTAGGGAATGGCCCCCTCGGTGACAAAGGCCAGGCCCAGCACGCCGGCCGAGGCGGCGCTGCCGCGCTCCTCGCGCGTGAAGCGGTCGGCAAACAGGCGCGTGGCCAGGGCCAGCCCCAGCGGCGGCGTCATGCCGGCGATCATGGCTGCAGCCATGGGCGTGTAGACCTGGCTCGCGATCATTCCCGTGGAAAACGCATAGGCGGCCTTGTTCACCGGCCCGCCCATGTCAAAGGCCATCATCGCGCCCAGCAACAGGCCCAGCAGCAAGGCACTGGCACCCTGCATGCCGCGCAGCCAGGCGCTCAGCCACTGCAGCAGCTCGGCCACGGGCGCACCAACCAGATAGAACATCAGCAGCCCCGTGAACAGGCTGCCCAGCACAGGCAGGATCAGCATGGGCAGCAGGCCCTTGAGCGCCTGCGGCAGCCGGATGTGCGCCGCCATGAAGGCCACGCCGTAGCCTGCGATGAAGCCGGCCGCAATGCCGCCGATGAATCCCGCCCCCATGCTGGACGCGATCATCCCGCCGATCATGCCCGGCGCAATGCCGGGCCGGTCGGCAATGGAATAGGCGATATAGCCGGCCAGTGCCGGCACCATCAGCGCAAAGCCGCCCTTGGCGCCGATCTGGAACAGCGTCCATCCCAGCGTGCCCTGGTGGGCATCGTCATGGACATAGATGCCGCCCAGCGCAAAGGCCATGGCGATCAGAATGCCGCCCGCCGTGACGAAGGGCAGCATGAAGGACACGCCGGTCATCAGGTGGCGATAGGCACCACCCTGGGTCCGGGCCGGCGTGGGCGCGGCGCCGCCTGCCGCAGCAGCGCCCACGGCGACACCATGCACGGCGGCTTCGGCCAGCGCCCGGGTGATCAGGCCCGAGCCGTCGCGTATGGCCGGCTTGGTGCCGCTGCGCAGCAGCGGCTTGCCCGCGAAGCGCGAGAGATCCACCTCGCGGTCGGCGGCGATGATGACCAGGTCGGCCTCGGCAATCTCCTGCGGCGTCAGCGCATCGAGCGCGCCCACCGAGCCTTGTGTCTCCACGCGCATGGCGTGGCCCAGCGCAGCCGCGCCGCGCTGCAGCCCCTCGGCCGCCATGAAGGTATGGGCGATGCCCGTGGGGCAGGAGGTGACGGCCACGATCCGCTTGCCCGTGCGCTTGCCCATGTTCTCGCCCATGCGCTCGCCAGCGGGACTGGCGGCAGCGCAGCGTGCCAGCACGCCGGCCGGATCGTCGAGCGCCTCGCGCAGGCTGCAGCGCTCGACGGCGGCCTGCACGAAGCGGGAGGCATCGGCGTCGGTATCTGCATCGTCATCGGTGCCGGCATCCCCCACGATCAGCAATTGCCCGGCCTGCGCGGCGGCATCGGCTGCATGCAGCCCGATCACACCGCCGCTGGCGCGCACTTCCACGGCCAAGGGACGCTGTCCGGCCGCATGGCGCAGGGCTTCGGCGGCCAGCAGCGCTTCGGCGTCGTGCCCGGCGGCTGCGATCACCACAAAAAGAGGGTTCATGAGAGCTCCTGAAGAATGGGGGATCACGGCCACTGGCATGGCTCCAGCAGCACGCTGGCAGCCAGGGCCTGGACGCGGTTGGCATCGACTTCGCGCGCGGGCGCGGCCTGCAGCCAGGCCAGCGCGCTGGCCGTGGACAGGCGTGCGGTGTCCGCCAGATCCAGTCCGCGCAGTCGCGCGGCCACCATGCCCGCGACCATGGCATCGCCCGCGCCCACGGAGACGCGG
>NZ_JTKZ01000851.1:0-2564 GCF_000799035.1 Delftia sp. ZNC0008 | reverse complement strand
TGCGGTTTCCACGCGCAGCAGGGGAACGTGGCTGTGCGGTTCGTAGAGGGTGTGGATGCGCCGCATTGGCCTGCTGTCCCGGGGCGGCAATTGGATGAGCGTGAGCCGGTCCCCGGCCCGGCCGTAGAAGATCAGGAGCGAGCTGCCGATGCGGCAGAAGACATCGTAGAAGTATTGGTTAGCCAGCACTTGACCTGTTCCGGCTTGGTTTTTTTGTGGTTTGTGCCTTCGAACTCAATGCACTCTATTTGATGATCTCAATCGCTGGATAACATGTATAGGATTCGTCTTTTCCTGGAAGAGTGGCAGTTAACTTCATATGAGTCGGGTTTCCCATTTTTGCCATATTTGCTGCCTCTTTATTCACGGTCATAACCCCAATTGACTCACCATCCATCACTTTCGCAGCTACTATGGTTTCAAATTGAATTTGCTCTTTTTTTATATTATCGAAATAATACTTTGATTCCTTTGTTAAAAATGCTCCTTTTGACGAGAATGAAATAAGATCTTCAATTTTCCCCTGCTGTACTGGATTGTCCTCAAGATTGGCTGTGCCGACTATTGCGACAAATCCGAAACCGTTACCCTTAAATTTTCCCGTACTATAAAAACCTGTTTCAGCAACCCACGAGTATTCAGGGCGAATTTTCTTATGCCACTCCCATGTAGGTCTTTTCTTTAAAATTGGAAAAGTCGCAACAACGCCATTTTTTATGAAAAACGCACCACAATCGTCTGCGCTTGCAAATGCCTTAGCATAAAGTACTCCCATTAAAACAAAAGAACACATCCATTTTTTCATCGTCTCACTCCTCTACGACCTTGCAGTATTCTTCCTGTAACATCAGCTACATCGCTTAAGTCAGCAGTAGCGGCAGATCCAGCGCCGTTAGTCTCTGGGAAATAATATGGCGAGTCACATGTGAAATTTTTAGGAAGATGAGATGTCCTCCAAGGAGAGTCATTGGGCAAATAATCACTCGGAACTCTGACATCTCTTCCAGGCTCACGATCTCCCGCAGTACACGTCAAATTCGCCTTGCTCCATTTCTTGCAATACTGCGTGTAGTCAAACGGGCTGAACTGCTGCGCCGCACTCTGCCAAGGCGTCTTTCCCGCAACCAGCCCCCCAGAACCATAGTCAGTAAGCTGGAACATTACTACCTCTTTTGCATCCAGTGCTTTTGCAACTCAAGCTGAGAAGGCTCTGCTTCCGAAGGACGGCTGCGCTGAGTGCTTGTACTCGCTTATGGTTTATATATTAAAATAAATACTTACTATTTTAGTGTCTCAATCTCTGGATAACATGTATAAGATTCTTCCTTTTCTGGAAGAATTGCAGTTAATCTCATGTGGCTTGGATTACCTATCTTGGCTAACTCTAATGCTTCCAAATCTGCAATTACCAATCCTATTGATTTGTTATCAATCACATCTGCACGGACAATTGTTTTTAATTTAATTCTATCTCTCTTTGTATTGTCTGAATAATATTCGGAGTCCTTGGTTAAAAATGCTCCTTTTGATGCGAATTTAACAAGATCATCAATCTTTCCTTTTTGAGAATGGTTTTTGCTAAGATCGGCGGCGCCTATTATTACAACAAAGCCGAAGCCATTGCTTTTGAATTCTCTTCCTGCATAATTTCCTGTTTCGGCACTCCAAACATATTCTGGGCGAACTTTTTTGTACCACTCCCATGTGTCTCTCTGCTTTAATATTGGGAAATTTGCCATGATTCCTTTTGGGGTAAAAAAGCCGGCACACTCATCATCAAAGGATAATGCGTTGCTGGTAATGGAAATATTCATTGCAATAAGAAAAATCAGTTTCTTCATTTTCTCATGCCCCTTCGTTTTTGGATCATGTTTTTTAGTAAATCAGCGAGATCACCTGTATCTGCAGTTGCAGCAGATCCAGCACCCTGGATATCAAGAAAATAATATGGCATATCACATGAGTAGCCTTCAGGAAGTTCAGATGTTTTCCAAGGGAAGTCGTTGGGTATATAGTCGCCCGGGACCTTCACATCTCTCCCAGGCTCGCGATCTTTTCGACTACATGTGAGATTCATCTTGCTCCATTGATTGCAATACTGCGTGTAGTCATGCGGGCTGAACTGCTGCGCCGCACTCTGCCAAGGCTTCTTTCCCGCCACCAATCCACCTGAACCATAGTCAGGAAGCTGGAGCATTCCTGCAGTCTGCGTATCCAGTTCAGCCTGTGGAACCTGGTGATCAAAGAGCGCGGGTTGCCTCACGCCAGTTCTATTTCTTCCAGAAGATATCTTCTGCAGACCCAGCGGATCAAACCAGTGGTTGGGATCGCCTGAATAGAGATACGAATTCATTCCCCCCATCAACCCAATCGGATCGCGGCTGATATACCTCCCCAGCGCCGGGTCGTAATACCGATGCCTGTTGTAGAAAAGCCCCGATTCCTCATCCAGATGCTGTCCCTGCATCCGAATAGGCTGGTGGAGATGGCTGGGGTTATATTCCCTGATGCAGTTGCCCCAGGGATCGAGTTCGATATGCCAGTCGATCTTTCCCAGCGGGTCG
>NZ_JTKZ01000227.1:0-8211 GCF_000799035.1 Delftia sp. ZNC0008 | reverse complement strand
AACCGGGGCGGCAGGTGCGGGTCCAGCGCATAGACCACTTCCAGCCCCTTTTCCTCTGCGCGCAGCGCCGTGGAGGCCGAGACGGTCTCCAGCACATCGTCAAGGGCGAAATCCACTTCCTCCAGCGCCAGCATGCCCGCCTCTATCTTGGAAAAGTCGAGGACGTCGTTGATCACGGCCAGCAGGGCGCTGGCCGAGCGCTCCACCTTCTCCAGGTAGCCGCGCTGGCGTGATGTCAGCGCGGTCTGCTGTACCAGGCGCGTCATGCCGATGACGGTGTTCATGGGGGTGCGGATTTCGTGGCTCATGATGGCCAGGAAATCCGACTTGGCCCGTTCGGCCGCTTCTGCGGCCTCCTTGGCCTGCTGCAGCGCCTGCTCGGCCTCGCGCTCGCGGGTGATGTCCAGCATGATGCCGTCCCAGACCATGCCCTCGTGGCTGCTCCGGGGGGCCGATCGGCAGCGCAGCCAGCGGACCTCACCATCGGGCCTGATCACGCGGAAGCGGCAGTCGAAGACCCGCAGCGTATCGACCGAGCACTGCAGCATCTGCTGGTAGTGCGGCAGGTCCTCGGGATGGATGGCATTCAGGTAGACCTGACGGTCGGCCATGATGGCGTGGGCCGGCACGCCGATCAGGTTCTCTATGCCGGCACTGATGTAGCTGAGCCGCAGTTGCGCCAGGCCGCCTTCCAGACGGTAGATGGCGCCGCTGGGCAGGTTGTCGGCCAGGGCTTCGAGGCGCATGCGTGCGTCCTCGCGTTCGGACAGGTCCTGCAGCGTGCCGCTGAGCGCGACGATGCGGCCTTGCTCGTCGCGCAGGGCGCGGCCCATGAGGCGGGCCGCGAACCGCCGCCCGTCCGGGCAGTGGTGCACGACATCGAGGCTGTAGGACTGGCCGGTGCCGATGCACAGCTGCACGGCAGCGGTGAGCCGGGCAAGATCCTGCGGTCCGAGCATGGCGCGCAGGGCATGGCGCGTCAGCGGCGGACCCTGGGGGTCCAGGCCGTTCATCACATACATCATCTCCGAGGCCTGGAAGTGCTCGGTGTCCAGCTCCCATGTCCAGCTGCCCAGGCGCGCCAGCTGTTCGGCCTGGCGCAGCACGTCGTAGCTTTTTTGCAGCTGGGACTCGGTCTGGCGCATGAGGGTGATGTCGCGCGCAATGCCCAGCACGCCCACGGTCCGGCCCTCGTCATTGCGGTAAGGAATTTTGGTGGACTGGAAGAGGCGGCGTTGCCCGTTGACCAGCAAATGATCCTCCGACACCACGGGGGCGTCGCTGTCCAGCACCCGGCGGTCGCTGTGGGTGAAGCTGCTGTCGGGGAAAAGCTCCTGGTCGGTATTGCCCACGATGTCTTCGGGCGTGCGCCCGGAAAAGCGCGCGGCGGCGGGGTTGACGAAGGTGTAGCGGCCCTGCCGGTCCTTGGCGAAGACCAGGTCGGGCGTTTCGTGCATCACGGCTTCCAGCAGGCGCGTCGAATCCTGCCACGGCCCGGTACTTTTTCGCAGGAGCGGCTCCAGCTGCGCATCGGGCTGGCCGATCGGCTCGTCCTGGCCGGCGCGCTCGCTGAGCTCGTGCCAGGTGGTGAAGAAAAGCCGCCTGCCCGACAGCGACTGGCAATAGATATGGAGCTCGGCGGGGAAGCTGGCGCCGTCGCGGCGGATCAGTCGGCCGCAGAGATGGGCCTGGCTGTCCACGGCCATGTCCTGCCAGGGCCCGCGCCGCAGTCCGTCCGCGTCGGGCCACACTTCCATGATGCCCAGCCCCAGCATGGCGGCCTTGTGATGGCCCAGGCTGGCGCAGGCATGGGCATTGGCATCGAGCAGGCTGCCCTGCTCGTCAAACAGAAGAAAACCGTCGGGCACACGGTCCAGGAACTGGCCATACGGCGTATCGGGCATGAAGACTCCTAGGCGGTAGCAAGCCGGCACTGCACAGGGCGATAGCCATAATCTATGGAAACAGTGTGGATGTTACTGCCGGCCGGTGCCCGCTGCGCGGCAGGGAAGGCCGGTACTTACCCCTGCAGGGGCAGCGGGTAGAATCGTCGGGATCTGCAGGGTCCGTGCCGCGACCCGGCCCCGCCTGGCCCCATTCGGCAACCTGGCCCCGGCTGGCTCGCTGCAGCACACCTTTTCCTTTCCGACGACTCCAGTTCCTCCCCGCTTATGGCCTCCGCTCTGACCGACAAACTTTCGCGACTCGTCAAGGAGATGCGCGGCCAGGCCCGCATCACCGAATCCAACGTACAGGACATGCTGCGCGAAGTGCGCATGGCCCTGCTCGAGGCCGACGTGGCCCTGCCCGTGGTGCGCGACTTCGTTGCGCGCGTCAAGGAAAAGGCGCTGGGCCAGGAGGTGCTGGGCTCCCTGCAGCCCGGCCAGCTGCTGGTGTCCATCGTCAACAAGGAACTGGCCGCCACCATGGGCGAGGGCGTGGCCGACATCAATCTCAACGCCCAGCCGCCTGCCGTCATCCTCATGGCCGGCCTGCAGGGCGCCGGCAAGACCACGACCACGGCCAAGCTGGCCAAGCACTTGATTGAAAAGCGCAAGAAAAAGGTGCTGACCGTGTCGGGCGACGTGTACCGCCCGGCCGCCATCGAGCAGCTCAAGACCGTGACCGGCCAGGCTGGCGCCGAGTGGTTCCCCTCCACGCCAGACCAGAAGCCCCACGACATTGCCGTGGCCGCGCTGGACTACGCCAAGCGCCACTTCTTTGACGTGCTGCTGGTCGATACGGCCGGCCGCCTGGCCATCGACGAGCTGCTGATGGCTGAGATCAAGGATCTGCACGCCACGCTCAAGCCGGTCGAGACCCTGTTCGTCGTCGATGCCATGCAGGGCCAGGATGCGATCAACACGGCCAAGGCCTTCAAGGAGGCCCTGCCCCTGACCGGCATCGTGCTCACCAAGCTCGATGGTGACTCGCGCGGCGGCGCGGCGCTGTCGGTGCGCCAGATCACGGGCGCGCCCATCAAGTTCGCCGGCGTGTCCGAGAAGATCGACGGCCTGGAAGTCTTCGACGCCGACCGCCACGCGCAGCGCGTGCTGGGCATGGGCGACATCGTGGCCCTGGTCGAGCAGGTCACCAAGGGCGTGGACATGGAGGCCGCGCAGAAGCTGGCCGAGAAGGTCAAGAGCGGTGACGGCTTCGACCTCAACGACTTCCTGGCCCAGATCCAGCAGATGAAGCAGATGGGCGGCCTGTCCAACCTCATGGACAAGCTGCCGGCACAGCTCACCGCCAAGGCCGGCCAGGTGGACATGGACAAGGCCGAGCGCGAGATCCGCCGCAAGGAAGGCATCATCTGCTCCATGACCGCCAAGGAGCGCAAGAAGCCCGAGATCATCAAGGCCACGCGCAAGAAGCGCATTGCCGATGGCGCAGGCGTGCAGGTCCAGGAAGTCAACCGCCTGCTCAAGGAGTTCGAGCAGATGCAGGAGATGATGAAGAAGATGAAGGGCGGCGGCCTCATGAAGATGATGAAGCGCATGGGCGGCATGAAGGCCATGAAGGGAATGATGGGCGGTGGCGGCGGCATGCCCAAGCTGCCGTTCTGAGCGGGCCGGGCCCCGCCGATGGACAGTCAAGCCGCAGCACAGCCTGCGGCTTTTCTTTGGCCGCTGCGGGGCTTTGTGAGAACATGCGGCGCCATGAAGGCTGGCGTTTCGACTTCCCTTGCGGCTTCCCGCGTGACTGCATCGCGGCTGTCTCGCCGTGACTGGGGCCTGCTGGCGGCGGCTGCGCTGCTGGCCGGCTGCTCGTCTGCTCCCCGCAAGGGCGCGGGTCCCGGGCCTGCTCCTTCGCCGCAGGCCCTGAACCTGGATGGCGAGTTGCGCGAGGCCCTGCTGGCGCGCACCATGCTCGTGGTCAACACGCCGTATACCTACGGCGGCAATTCGCCCGACGGCGGTTTCGACTGCAGCGGCCTGATCCAGTGGGCCGTGGGCGGCATTACCGAAAGCCGCCTGCCGCGCACCACGGCCCAGTGGGCGCAGTTCAGCAATCCCGTGGGCAGCCGCAGCCTGCAGCGCGGCGACTTCGTGTTCTTCAACACCCTGGGCTCGCGCTATTCGCACATGGGCATCTTTGTGGGCAACGGCCAGTTCGTGCATGCGCCGTCCAGCGGCGGCACGGTGCAGCGCGTGCGCATGGACAACCCCTATTTCGCCAGGCGCTTCACCGAGGCGCGCAGCATCTTCGCCTGAGCGCCTGCCAGGCAAGGCGCCGGGCTTGGCGCCGGCTCTTGAATCGATGGTCCAATGAGAGCTCCATAGAAATCCAGGGTTTCGGAATGGATAACAAGCTCGAATTCGCACAGCGCCTGCGCCAGGCCATCGAGGCTGCGGGTCTGGAGCCGCGGCCCAGCGTGCTGCTGAATCTGTTCAATTCCAGTTACTGGGGGCGGCCGATTTCGTTCCAGGCGGTTGCGCGCTGGCTCAACGGCGAGGCCGTGCCCGAGCAGGACAAGCTGGTGCTGCTGGCCGAGCTGCTCAGGATCGAGCCCGAAGTGCTGCGCTTTGGCGACCCTGCCCAGCGGTCACTGCCGCCGCAGCACGAATGCCAGGAACCGGGCGTGGGCTATCTTGAACGCGAAACCTTCGACGCCTTTCTGAGGCTGCCCGCGCCGCAACGCCAGGTGGTGCGGGAGGTGATCCTGACCTTCGCCAAGGTGCACGGCGAAGGCTGAGGGCCGGGCCACCGGGCAGCCGTCACCGCACCGCCTGCGGCTGCCAGGGCATGGCATGCCAGGGATGGCGCGGATCGGCCACCCATTGCTGCACCTCCTCGGGCGTCACGCTGCGGCCCAGCACGTCGGCCCGGCCACGGGCCAGCCATTGGCTGCGGCCCCGCGCATAGGCCTGGCCGAAGGCCTGCCAGCTGTCAAAGCAATCCCGCGCGCGGCATGCGTTCAGGTGAAGGATCTGCTGGTGCAAGGCCTCGTCCAGCCAGCCCAGCAGCCATGCACATCGGACGTGGAAGGCCACGCGCGCGCAGGCAAAGGCCATGGCGGCATGGGGATCGTCGCCGGCCTGCAGGCGCTGCAGGTCCAGCGTGAACCAGCGCTGGCGCAGGCCGTCGGGCAACTGGCGTGCGATCTGGGCATCGTCCAGGTCGGTGCGCAGGCCCAGGTGGTGCAGCACCATGGGGCGCAGCTGGGTGGTCAGGGCGTCGTCGGCACCATGGAGCTGCCGGTCTGCAAAGCCGCCCTGGATGGCGTGAAAGGCCATGGGATGGGCCAGGGCCAGGGCCCAGTCCAGCGCCGCATCGCCGCTGCGGTAGCTGCTGAAATCGCCGCGCTGGCGCGCCGAACGCCTGCGGCGCAGGCCGGCACGCACTGCCCACCAGACCAATGCAGACAGCACAACAAGAGTGAAGGCGTTCATCGCGGATTTCCTGTCCTGCCCGGCGATCCTGCCCGGCGCCGCGCCAGCTCCAGCGACTGCTGCAGGGCCGCGCTGCGCGGCATGCGCTCGAAGGCGGGCACGGGCACGGTGTCGCGGCGTGCCGCGACCAGCCATTGCATCAGGGGCGACCGGATATCCAGCTGCTCCAGCAGCGCCGGGTGGGCCTGGAGCAGCCACAATTGCTCGGCTTCGGTGTGCAGCTCGCTGGCCGCGCACCAGGCGCCGGTGTGGCCCGAGGCCAGCAGATGCGCCGGACGGCGCACGATGCCCATGGCAAGGGCATCCGCTGGCGCCTCGCCATCGGCATCGAGGTGGTTGAGCAGTGCCAGCACGTCGGCCAGGTAGCGCGCAATCGGCGGGCGGTTCTGCTTGCCCTTGATCTGGTCGATGCGCAGCCGCCCGCCGTCAAGCACCTGGGCGCTGACGGTGATGCGCGGCTGGGCCGTGCCCGTGCGGTAGCTGAACAGGCGCAGCCGGCCCTGCTCGCAGGCTTCGGCGTAGTGCTCGCCGTAGCCGCCGCGCAGCGCGCCGCGCGCGCTGAACTGGCCCAGGCAGTGCCGCATCATCTGGCTTTCATAGGCCATTTCGGCGCGCAGGTCCGGGCTTTGGGCATCGAATTCCACGAACACGCCCAACTGGCCGCGCAGCAGCGGACGCACGGCGCCGGGCCGGTGCTCGGCCCAGCCGCTTTCGCTTTTTCTGGCGAAGGCCAGGTGCTCCAGCGTCCAGCGCGCCAGGGCCTGCGGGCAGTTGATGCGCTGCAGCTTGCCCTGAAGCGCCGTGCCGCGCCGGGTGGACAGGAACTCCAGCAGCCGGCTTTCCAGCGCCAGCAGCGGGGCGCTGTCAGACTCCACCCACCACAGCGGTGCGCTGGCGCCGGCCGCAGGGCTGTCCTGTAGCGGTGGCTGGCGGGCCGCATGCGCGCGCAGGCGCTCCAGCGCCCAGGCGGCAGGCTCGGTGCGCCGGTGCAGGCGCAGCAGTTCGGCATGCGTGGAGATGGGCTGAACGGCCGGCGGATCGGCGTCGAGGTTGCCGATCACGTGGCGGTAGAAGTGGTTGGCCAGCCAGGCCGCGATCTCCTGACTGTCGCCGCGCGCCGCGCTGCGCTCGCGGATGCGCTGCTTGATGTCCGGCGCATTGACCACGTCGCGCGGGCGGTAGGCGCTGGCTGCCGTGGCGGCTCCCGGGTTCACCACAGCTTCCACCAGGGCTTGCTGTCCGAGTGCAGCTTGAGGCAGCGCTGGAGGCCGTCCCTGGCCATCTTGTGCTCGGCCTCGCTGTCATCGGGGGTGAGCTTGGCGATGGCCTCGCGGTGCAGGGCCACGGCCTGATCGATGGGGCCGCAGCTTTCCATGGCGCAGGCCAGGCGGCGCAGCGTGTAGCACTCGCCCAGGGCGCGCACTTCGGGCAGCAGGGCCTCCAGGCGGGGGCGCACCACGTCGCCATGGCTTTCGGAGAAGAAGTCGAGCAGGGACATCAGGGCCGCCAGGTAGTCGCGCCGCTGTTCGCGCTGCTCGTCTGCGTCCAGTTCCTCGAACCACTGGTCCAGTCGCTCCAGCCAGATGCCGATCTCGCCTGCGCGGCCCAGCTGGTACAGCGCCAGCGCCGCGCTGGGGAAGTAGTCGGTGGGGCAGTGGCGGCTGTAGCCGTAGTCCTGGGTGAAGTGCCACAGCTGCTCTGCCGCCGTGACGATGCCGGGTCGGTCGTCACGGCGGATGGCACACCACAGCAGGCCGTCATGGTGCTCGGCGAAGGGGCTGCTGGACAGTCCCTTGTGGTGCAGGGCTGCAGCCTCTTCATAGCGCTGCTGCGAGCGGTACTTGATGGCCAGGTTGTTGCAGAGCATGGAGTAGACGTGCAGGTGCGCGTCCTTGTACCGGCCCTGGCCGCTGGCCCAGAAGGCCTCGAAGCGGGCCAGGCCCTCTTCGTAGTAGCGCTGCACCAGCGGCTCGCGCACCTCGTCGCCCGGCACCTGCCGGCCTTCGCCCATGAGGGCGGCCAGGTCGTCCTCGTCATCCAGCGTCACGCCCGCCGCATAGCACCAGTGGGCGCCGAAGCCCTGGGGAAAGGGCCGCTGCAGCGCCTGTGCGGCCGGCAGCGCGGCAAAGCGCGCGGCCCAGAGCATGGGCAGCAGCTCGGAGTTGGCGTGCCGGGGCTGCTCGCCCACGCCGCGCTCGAGCAGCGGCAGGGCCTGTTCCCATTGGTGGTTCCTGGCCAGGCGCCAGCCGTCGATCATGTCCAGCAGCGGATGGCCGGGCGCCTGGGCACGCGCCAGGGCCAGGTAGTCGTCGGCGCTGCGCGCAGCAGCCGGGCTGTCTTCCAGGATCTCCTGCATGTCGGAATCCAGTCCCGCCCAGGCCAGGATCAGCGCCCAGGCGGGGGCGTGGGCGGTGTCGCTGTCCACCATGCGCAGTGCCAGCTCATAGCCCTGGCGGGCCGATCCGGGGCGGCTGTGCAGCACGCTCTCCAGCGCCAGGTCCGCCGCATCGGCCAGGCGGCCCGCCTCTTGCAGCCATTGCAGCACCAGGCCGCTGAAGGCGTCGTCGGAGTCGTCCACCAGGCCGAAGCGGCCCAGCTCGGCCAGCTGCAGCGCGGCCTCTGGCTGGCCCATGGCATGGCAGGCCATGGCCTGCAGCCGTGCCTCATGGACCTTGCGGTGCGCGCGCACCGCCTGCGATGCGGCGGGGCTTTCCGTGCGGGCCAGGTGCTGCTGCGCCGCCATCAGCACGGCCGGAACGCTTTGCGGGGCCAGCGGCAGCACTTCGCGCGCAAGGTGCAGCCAGTCGTCGAAGTCCAC
>NZ_JTKZ01000371.1:0-3291 GCF_000799035.1 Delftia sp. ZNC0008 | reverse complement strand
CCGCGTTGGCGCGCGCCCTGCAAGCCCTGCACGCCTGGCTGCGGCCAAGCCGTCCGCCGAATCGCAGGACTGGACCAGCTTCTGAAACCGGCAAGCCGCACGCATGCGCCGCCACCGCTCCTGCACCGCGCCCCTGGACAAGGCTGCGCAGGTGCGCGAACTGGAAGAGTTCTTCCGCGGGCAAAACCCCATCGACCTCGCTGCGGCCGACTGGCACACGCGCATGGAGCAAGGCCTGACCGCCGAGGAAGAAGCCGAATTCACCGAATGGCTGGCGGCCAGCACGGCGCACGAGGCCGCCTTGCGCCACCTGGGCCAGAGCCTGGCGGCCGCGCGGTCCATTCCCCCCGAACAGGTGGCGCGCCTGCGCGCGGAGCAGGCACGCCGGCGCTCGCAGTCAGCGCCTCACGCACGCCCGGAACCGGCCACGCAGCGCCCGTCCTCCGAAGAGCGCCAAGGCTGGAACTGGTCCCGCCTGCTGCCGCGACCTGCCCTGGCGGCCCTGTGCTGCACGGTGGCCCTTGCCCTGGTCCTGGCCGTGGGCGTGGGCTGGCACCAGTGGCAGCAGCAGCCCACCTTCACCAGCAGCCACCTGACCCCACGCGGCCAGGCCAGGACCATCACCTTGCCGGATGGCACCGCACTGTCCCTGGATGCCGATACCCAGGCGCAGGTAACTCTGTACCGCGACCGGCGCGAGGTGCGCATCACGCAAGGGCAGATCCTGTTCGCCGTGGCACCCGACAGCGCCAGGCCCTTTCATGTGCTGGCCGGCCCGGCGCGCGTCACCGTGGGCGGCACGCGGTTTTCCGTGCGCTATCGCGCCACGGGCATGGAGGCGGGCAGCGCCCAGGTGGCCGTGCAGGAAGGCCATGTGCGCGTGGCCGGTGCGCAAGGCGCGGCAACGCCTGCCGACCTGGTCGCTGGCCAGGCCCTGAGCGTGTCGCCCGCAGGCGTGCTCGGTCCGGTGTCGGCTGTGGCGCCCGGCAGCATTGCGCTGTGGCGCAAGGGACTGATCCGCTTCGAGAACACGCCCCTGGCCGACGCCCTGGCCGAGCTGGAGCGCTACGGACAGACCGGCCTGGTGGTGCACGACCCGGCCGTGGCGGCTCTGCGCATTGGCGGCACCTACCAGGCCAGCCGCCCCGCCGAGTTCGCACGCATGCTGGCCCAGATCCTGCCCGTCACTCTGGTGGCCGGGCCCGATGGCCAGACCGAGATTGCCGCTGCGCCCTGAGCACGGAGGCGGGACCGGCCCCCGCTTTCAAAAAAATTCGGCCGCAGGGGTGCAGTTCTGAAAAGCTGGAGCGTCTTCATAGGTAGTGGGTTTCATTTCCATCCATGACTGCCATGCAAGACCGCTACCGCTTCCAAGACTGCCTGCCGCGCCGGGCGCAAGCCCTCCCCCACCCTGCCCCGCTCGCCCTGGCTGTCTGCAATGACGACTGCCCAGCACCGATGCGCAGCATCTGCAAGGGTGTCAATGACAATCGGCGGCGTGCGAAGCCCATGGGCTGCAACGCAGCGACAGCGGCGCGTGGTCGGTCGGCCGTCGTGTGCGAGATTGCCGCAAGCGATTTCCTGGACCGATGGAACGCGTCGGATGCACTCCGACTCACACCGTCCGCCGCTGTTGCCGCAGCACCAGGCGTTGCACGCTTGCCGCGCAGCGCCGCACCCTCATTCATCCAACCGTTCCAAGGAGTTCCCATGCATCTTCAACGCACCGTCCTTTTTGCAGGCATGGCTGCCAGCCTCTTTCTGGCAGCAGGACGGGCAAGCGCCGCAGAAGGTCCTGCCACGGCCCAGGCGCCCCAGGCCAAGGCCCAGGCCGCCAAGCCGGCGGGCGACACCGTGCAGGCGCAGCTGGAGGCCTCCAACTGGGTGCCCGACGGCAAGGCCGATGCGCCGCGCGTGATCTATACCTTCACCGACCCCAACTGCAAGTACTGCCACAAGTTCTGGGAGGCCGCACGCCCCTGGGTGGACGCAGGCAAGGTGCAGCTGCGTCACATCCTGGTGGGCGTGATCCGGGACGACAGCCCGGCCAAGGCCGCCGCCATCCTGCAGGCCCCGGACCGCGCGGCCGCACTGATGGAGCACGAGAAGAAGTCCGCCCAGGGCGGCATAGCGCCCGCCTTCAGCGTCAGCCCCGACGTGCGCAAGGCGCTGGAGGCCCACCGCAAGCTGATGATGTCCCTGGGCTTCCGTGGCACGCCGGGCATCGTGGTGATCGACAGCCAGGGCGGCACCAAGAGCTATGGCGGCATGCCGCGCGATGCGGCCTTGCCGGAGGTGTTCGGGGCGCTGTGAGGCGGCGGCGCCGTCCAGCTGCCGCCCAGCACGCGGAACAGCTGGGCCAGCGCCAACTGCCGCTGGGTCACGGTATCGATGTAGGCACTTTCATTGGCGAAGGCGTTGCGCTGTGCGTCCAGGTAGCGCAGATGGTCGTCCACCCCCGCCTGGTAACGGGCCTGCGCCAGCCGCAGGCTTTCGCGGCTGCTGTCGCGCAGCGCCAGGCGCGCGGCTTCCTCGCGGCGCAGCGTGTCGGTGGCGGCCAGGGCGTCGGCCACTTCGCGGAAGGCGGTCTGGATGGCCTGCTCGTAGGCTGCCACGGCCATGTCCTTGCGCAGCACGGCCAGGTCGAGGTTGGCGCGGTTGCGCCCCCCGTCGAAGAGGGGCAGCGTGACCTGGGGAGTGAACGACCAGGCGCGCTGGCCCGAGCGGAACAGGTCGGACAGATCGGCGCTGGACGATCCCAGGAAGCCGGTGAGCGAGATGCGCGGGAAGAAGGCCGCGCGCGCCGCACCAATGTCCGCGCTGCGGGCGCGCAGCCGGTGCTCGGCCGCCTGGATGTCGGGCCGGTGGATGAGCAGTTCGGAAGGCGTGCCGGCCGACAGGTCCTGCAGCAGCAGGGGTACGTCGGACGACTTTGCCGGCTGTGCAGACCCTGCGGACTGTGCGGACAGGTACGGCCCCAGATCCTCCACGCCCGTCAGCAGCAGCAGGGCGTTGCCGGCCTGGCGCAGCTCGCGTTCGCTGCGCTCCACGTCGGCGCGGGCCTGGGCGGCCAGGCCCAGGGCGTCCTGGTGGTCCAGGGCCGTGGCCGTGCCCGCCTGGCGCCGCTGCGCGGTCAGGCGCAGCGAGGATTCACGGCTTTGCAGCGTGCGCTGCGCCAGTTGCAGCCGGCGCAGGGCCCCGTCGCGGGACAGGTAGGCCTGCACCACTTCGGCACCCAGGCTGATGCGGGCGGCGCGCGCGGCCTCTTCGGTGGCCAGGTACTCGACGCGG
>NZ_JTKZ01000338.1:0-3512 GCF_000799035.1 Delftia sp. ZNC0008 | reverse complement strand
CGCTGCTGAAACTGGCAGCGGCGATCATCTGTGCGCGCTTCGTGGATCGGTGGTGTTAGCCAGTCTTAGACCTGCCGATTGCGAAGCCTACTTCGTAGACGACGTTTAGATTCAAATACGTGATGTCAGCGACCACGTACTCGGATCTATCAATTCCTTCCAGTATCGGCGAAACGAGTGGATTGCCTGCAATGTCGTTGAACTCCCACGGCTCATAGTGGATTCGCTTTCCAACCTTGCGGTTCGCTTTGGCTACTCCTGTGGAGATGAGTTCAGCAAGCTTGCTATCACGCGAGGAATATGCAACGAAAGCCTGTGGAGTTTCGGTCATGAGAATTGTGCGAGGTGGACAGGTTCGCCAATAGTAGCGGACGCGGAGGCGAACAAGTGAGCTGCTGCCGGGTTTGATGCCACCTCTGAGCGAACGCTTCGGGTCGTCTGCTGCCACCTGAGAGGGGCTGGTCTTGCTGCTGCAACTCGGGTTCTCAGTCTCATTCCGCCAAGCGGACGGCAAAAGTTAGACCCATAAAAAACATAAAAGTCAAGCATCAAACCTACGGTCCTGACCGTACGTTTTCAGGATGACTTGGGTCTGCATCGTCCGTATGGTGCTCGGCCATGGCAATCGACCGTCTCCAACCTTGTAGTTCCTATCCCAAGACATCATTCAGACAGCAAGGATCATCAACCCGAGGGCAGGGCTCTCTGCCCTCATCAATACAGCAGCTCGTGCAGTTGTGCAATAGCCGTAGATGTTCGAGGGCAAGATGAAGAGTCTTGCCGCACGGCTGCTGGCTATGTCGCCCTGGTCTAGGCATCGTAGGCTGTCGCCTGCAGAAGACAAGCATGGGCTTGGCGCAGTGGCCGAATCAGCGCAGGCCCAGATGCCAGCCGTAGCGGGCACGGAACCCGGCTGGCTTCGGGTGCTGAGTTCCGACCAGCTGCTCGCTGTCGTGCGCGCAGAAAAGGCTTTGGATGCCATGTGGCGCCAGTCGCACCAGAGCCATGAAGTCTGGGAGCGAGATCTTTTGCCGGCCATCCATCGGTACGCAGCGTTCGTGCAATTGATGCCTGCGTCAGAGGCGCACCACCATGCCCACGCAGGCGGGCTGCTCTCCCACACCATCGAGATTGTCCTGGCAGCCCTGACATGGCGCAACGCCATGCTGTTGCCTGGCGGCTCCCAGATCGAGGAGATCGATGCGCAACGTGACCAGTGGAGCTACGTGGTGTTCTTCGCCGCGCTGCTGCACGACATCGCCAAGCCCATGACCGATCTGCGGATCCAGTGGCGTTGTGATGGCATGGCCGATTCCATTCGCTGGACACCTGCAGGCGGCAGCCTGGTTCAGATCACGGCCCGGCGTGCTGCCGCCGAATACCTGGTCGATTTCACGCCCAAGAGCCAGCGCGACTACAGCGCCCACGGCAAACTGGCGCAGCTGCTGCTGTCTCGCATTGCGCCAGAGTCGGCGCTCGTGTTCTTGGCCCAGACGCCTGCAGCCATGGACGCCCTGGAGCAGTATCTCAGCGGCCAGGACCGCGACAGCTTGGTGGCCCAGCTGGTGCGCCGAGCCGACCAGGCCTCGACGCAGCGCGCTCTGCTGTCGGGTCACAAGGGCCGCTTCCCGACCTCCAAATCCAAGCCGTTGATCGACTTGCTGATGCAGGCCATCACCAGCATGCTGCAGGCCGGCACCGATCTGCCGCTGAACCGCTCAGGTGGCGCGGCCTGGGTGTTTGAGGGAGCCATCTGGTTCGTAGCCAAGCGGTTGGCGGATTCGGTGCGCGAATGGATCAAGCGTAATGAGCCCGATGAGGCTGTACCAGGGGACTCGAAGAACGATCGGCTATTCGACACCTGGCAGGACTATGGCGTCATCGACCTGAACCCGTCCACCGGGCAGGCTATCTGGCATGTGACCGTGCAGGGAGAGGCATCAGAACCTGCGGCAGATCGAGGAGGCTATGAGCACGACCTGGCCATGCTGCGATTTCCCTTGGCCAAGGTCTTTTCGCACGAGAGCAAGTATCCGGCGCCCATGCAAGGCAGATTGATCATGCGGCAAAAACGCAAGGATGAGGCCGGGGAGGGCGGGGTCTCAACGGAGGCCGTGCAGCTGCAGATTCCTGCGGCAGGTTCTGGTGGTAAGGAAGATGCGGCAGGCCATGCACCCGAAGCTGCAGCACTACCAGCCAGCCCTCGCGTGCCTGTAGCTGCAGCTGCGCCCAAGGCGCCAAGCAAGCAGGAATTGAAGCTTGCGGCAGTCATGCGTGAACCGGCGTTCAGGGCACCCTCTGCTGCGGCAAAGTCACCTGCAATGAAATCTGAAACTGGCACAGCACATCAGGCACGAAAGATTGATGCAACGCCAGTGAGCCCCCGGGATACTTCTGCACCCGGACGTGCCCCTGCAACGGCTCCAGCAGAAGCTGGCCGAGCAATCAAGGCAGAACCAGTGCCTGGAACAGCTGGGGTAGCTGAACCTGGCGCAACTCGGCAACCAGAGAATGCGGCAGTACCAGCGCCGCCGCCGGCGGCGAGTTCTTCAATCGATTTTGACCCAGGCGATGCAGCCTACCTGCTCGACCAGAGTGACTTCCTCGATGAGGCCGAAACTGCAGCAGCGATGCGACCAAAGAAAGGCCCACGGCCGCGGAAGCCGGCGCGGGCCAGGGAGGAAAGCAGTGCGGTGCGCGAGCAATCATCAGAAGCTGCCGCAGGCTTGGACGAGGCCCAGGCAACGCCAGAGCCTCCAGCACAGCCTACCGCCCAGATCCTTTCATCTGAACCTGCAGCAGTGCCTACGCCCGAGGCGACGCCACCAATACCTGTTCCTCCTACTCGGCGCGCCACGAGCGTCGCTTCCGAGTATCGGAGCCTGAGCGACGAGCTCGATGACTTGCCCACTGTCGTGGTGCGTTCCAGGCCCGAGCCACAGGCTGCACGCTCAGACGACCCTCAGCCGGTATTGCTCTTGCAGCAGCTACCCAAGATCGAAGGCCAGGAAAGGCCTGCGCACGAGCCCAGCGAGTTGGCGTTGGACTTCATGCGGTGGGTTCAGCAGGGCTTGGTTGATCGTGAGATCAAGTTCAACGAGACGGGGGCAGCCGTGCATTTTGTCGAGCAAGGCATGGCGTTGGTGTCGCCGTTGATCTTCAAGAAATTTGCTCAGGAACATGCCGACCTGGCGGAAAGCCCAACTGAGCTGGCCATAAAAGTACAGCGGGAGGTCATCAAGTGCGGCTGGCACCTACCGGCAGCCAATCGGACCAACATCGTCGCGTTCGAGATTTACTCGCGCGGCGATGTCAAAGGCCGGCTTTCATGCGTTGTCTTGGTCGAGCCTAGTCGATGGGTTCAGCCAGTACCACCCAGTAATCCCGCTCTCAAAATGATCTAAAGATTTCGTCAACGTGAGTATTATTTAGGAGAAACCATGAGCTCAGCCATTCAGCCATTCAGCCATTCAGCCATTCAGCCATTCAGCCATTCAGCCATTCAGCCATTC
>NZ_JTKZ01000616.1:0-35204 GCF_000799035.1 Delftia sp. ZNC0008 | reverse complement strand
GCCGGTGGCCTCGCGCAGCGCCGCCAGCGTGGGCTGCGTGGGCGGGGCCACGGCCTGGGTTGCCTGCGCCAGCTCGGCGAGATAGCGCGCAATGTCAGCGTCCAGGCCCATGGTCACAGCGTCCTTTGCAGGAAGGGCAGCAGTTCGGCGATGAAGGGCTCGGCGGCTTCCTCCATGATGAAGTGGCCGCAGCCCGGCACGATCACGCCCGACAGGTCATCGGCATGGCCGCGCAGCGTGGCCAGCGGCGCATCGGCCGTGGCGTGCTCGGCGCCAATGGCCAGCACGGGCATGGCCAGCGGGCGCAGCGCACGCTCGCGGTTCTGGCGGATGGTTTCGGGAATGGCACGGTAGTAGGCAAAGCCGCCCCGCAGGCCACCGGGCGCCGCATAGGCATCCACATAGACATCCACGGCCACGCGGTCGCGCCGCAACGACCAGCGGTTGAACATGAATTCCAGGTAGGCACGCTCGCGCCCCGCGATCAGGGTCTCGGGCAGGTCGGCCAGCTGGTTGAACATGAAGTGCCACAGGAAGATGTTCTGCTCTGGCGGCGCAAAGATGCTGGGCTCGGGCGCCAGGCCAGGGATCACGGCCTCGGTCAGCGCCAGGGACTGCACGGCCTGCGGCTGGTCGCTGGCCAGCGCATAGGCCACCCACATGCCCACGTCGTGGCCGGCGACCTGGTAACGCTCATGGCCCAGCGCCAGCATGGTGCGGTGCAGGGTCAGCGCAATGGAGCCCGTGTCGTAGCCGGTGTCGGGCCGGTCGGAAAAGCCGGTGCCCGGCGGATCGACGGCAATGGCCTGGAAGCCCTGCGCCGCCAGCGCCTGCATGACGTGGCGCCAGGCATACCAGGTCTGGGGCCAGCCCGGGATCAGCAGCACGGGCGCGCCCTGCCCGGCCGTGATGCAGTGGATACGGCGGCCGTCGATGCGCACGTAGTCGTGCGAGAACTCGCAGGCTTGGTCTTCCTGCTTGCGCAGGGCGTTCGATGTGAAAGCGTTCATTGTTTGCTTCTTTTTGAGGTTCTCTGGCTGCGGGCGTGCTCAGGCGATACCGAGCATGGCGTTGATCTGGCGCTGGTCCACGGGGGCGCCGGCGAAGTCGTCAAAGATCTTGTCGGTCACGCGGATGATGTGGCGGTTGATGAAGTCCACGCCTTCGCGCGCACCGTCTTCCTGGTCCTTGAGGCAGCACTCCCATTCCAGCGAGGCCCAGCCCTGGTAGTCGTACTGGGCGAACTTGGAGAAGATGGCCTTGAAGTCCACCTGCCCGTCGCCCAGCGAACGGAAACGCCCTGCCCGCTCCAGCCACGAGGAATAGCCGCCATAGATGCCCTGGCGCCCGCTGGGCAGGAACTCCGCATCCTTCACATGGAACATGCGGATGTGCTCGCGGTAGATGTCGATGTAGTCGAGGTAGTTGAGCTGCTGCAGCACGAAGTGGCTGGGATCGAACAGGATCTTGCAGCGCGCGTGCTGGCCCACCAGCTCATGGAAGCGCTCGAAGCTGGTGCCGTCGTGCAGGTCTTCGCTGGGGTGGATTTCGTAGCACAGGTTCACGCCCTGCTCGTCGCAGGCGTCGAGGATGGGGCGCCAGCGGCGCGCCAGCTCCTCGAAGGCGGTTTCGATCAGGCCGGCCGGGCGCTGCGGGAACGGGAACAGATAGGGCCAGGCGAACGAGCCCGAGAACGTGCCCATGTCGCTCAGCCCCATGCGGCGCGATGCACGGGCCGACAGCTTGAGCTGCTCCAGCGCCCACGCCGTGCGTGCGGCCGGATTGCCGCGCAGCGCCTCGGGCGCAAAGCTGTCGCACATGGCGTCGTAGGCCGGGTGCACGGCCACGAGCTGGCCAAAGATGTGTGTGGTCAGCTCGCTGGCCACCAGGCCGTGCGAGGCCAGCATGCCGTTGACATCGTCGCAATAGGTCTGGCTGCTGGCGGCCGTGGCCACGTCGAACAGGCGCTGGTCCCAGGCGGGAATCTGCAGGCCCTTGAAGCCCACGCCGGCTGCCCAGCGTGCGATGTCTTCCAGGGAATTGAACGGTGCCTTGTTGTCGGCGAACTGCGCCAGATGAAGGCTGGGGCCCTTGATGGTCTGCATGTGATTTCCTTGCGCTGAGCTATTGTTTGTTGATCGACAAAGAATAGTATCACGCCAACGCGGCTGCTTTTGCGAAGCCGATGCAAGACAGCATCAAGGCGCCGCTAAGATGCCGCCCTGACTGTTGACAAGGATGAGGAAGATGGCCGGAAGACCCAGGGAATTTGACCGAGACCAGGCGCTGGAGCGCGCCATGCTGGCGTTCTGGCGGCGCGGCTACGAGGGCACGTCCATGGCCGACCTGGTGCAGGCGCTGGGCATTGCGTCAGCGCGCATCTATGCGGCCTTTGGCAGCAAGCAGGACCTGTTCCGCGAGGCCGTGCAGCGCTACGAGGCCGGTGATGGCGGCTTTGCCGACCGCGCCATGGCCCAGGAGCCGCGTGTGCGCGACGCCCTGGCCCGCGTGCTGCGCGATGCCGTGGCCACCTATACGGACGATGCCCATCCGCTGGGCTGCATGGTGGTAACCGCCGCCACCAACTGCGCCGAGGAAAACGAGGCAGTCGCCGCCTGGCTGGCCGAACACCGCCGCCAGCGCACGCAGTCCCTGATCGACCGCCTTCAGCGCGCGCTGGATGAAGGCGAGCTGCGCGCCGGCACCGACGTGCAGGCGCTGGGCGATTTCTATGCCACGCAACTGCACGGCATCTCCGTGCAGGCCCGCGATGGCGTGCCGCGCCAGCGGCTGCTGGCTGCAGTGCAAACCGCCTTGCTGCTGCTGGACACGGCGCTGGAGCCGGCGCTGCAGCCCGCAGGCAAGGCGGGCTGAGCCGTCAGGCGCCGAGCTTTTGCAGTTTTTGCAGCTCGGCGCGCAACTGGATCACGCTGGGCGTGACGATGGGGATGAAGGCCGATTCACGCCAGCGGCGGGCAAAGCCATCGTCCGCATCCAGGCTGTAGGCGCGGCCACCGGCCGTCTGCAGCTCCAGCTGCATGGCCTGCTGCACGCAGTCGTGCAGGGCCAGGCGCAGCGCGAAAAGCCGCTCGGGCGCCTCCACGAAATCGCCGGCCTCTACACCGGCCTTGAGTGCGGCCACCGCCTGCTCCAGATGGCTGCGGGTATCGTCCAGCGGCTGCTGCAGCACATGCCCGCCCTGCCCCATGCGCGAGGCGGCCTGCGCACAGGCCGCGCGCGCCAGGCCGATGGACAGGCCGCATTGCATGCCCAGGAAGGCCGGCCGCACACGCGGCAGGAATCCGCCGGCGCGCTCGGCCAGCAGATCGTCTTCGGTGATGGCCACGTCCTTGAGTTGCAAGGCGGCGGTGTTGGTGCCGCGCAGGGCGATCAACTCCAGATCCGGCGAGCGCTCCAGGCCCGGCCGGTCGGACGTCAGGGCCACGATCATGGGCGGCGCGCCGTCGTCACGCGCCACGGCAATGGCTGCCAGAAAGCGCGGCCCGCGCAGGTTGGTGCACCAGGGCACGCTGCCGTTGAGCAGCCAGCCGCCCCCTTCCCGGGCCGTGGCGCGGATGTTGAGTGCCTCCAGCCCGCTGAGGAATTTCATGATGTTGGACAGCCCCGAGGCGCCAGCCGCCTCGCCCGCCAGCAGCGCGGGCAGCCAGCGCTCGCGCAGGGCCGCATTGCCGGTGTTCGCCAGCATCTCGATCAGCACGCGCTGGCCCCAGAAGGCAAAGGCGGCGGACATGGAGTGCGTGGCCACCTGGGCAATCGCCTCGATGGCATCGCCGGCGCTGCCGCCCTGCCCGCCCAAGGCATTAGCCAAGCCGTGGCCCAGCAATCCGGCTTCGGCCAGATAGGGCACGACGGCGGCCGTGGCCTCGCCGTTGCCGGCATCCAGCGCCTGGGCACGTGCATCCAGCCATTGGCGGTTGGCGTCGGTCAGCAGGGGGAAATTGGGCATGGGCTCAGGCATGGGGTCGGGCATGGGGCTTGTCATCTTGCGGGTCACCATAAAAAAAGGGACCGCTGTGGGCACAGCGGTCCCTTGCCATCCTAGCGCAGCACACAGGCTGCGCAGATGACGCGGCGCAAGCTCAGTGCGCCGCCACCTTGCCGGGGCGTGTTTCCTCGCGCAGGGCCTTGACCTTGTCGCTCAGGCCGGGCCATGGCTGCAGGCCGTACTGGCTGCGCATGGTGTTGAGCAGCGTGGCGATCTGATCGTCGCTGAGGTTGTGGCGGAAGGCGGGCATGGTGCCAAGCTGCGGGCGCGCCGGTTGCGTGATGCCGTTGAGCACCACATGGATGGCGTTGGTCGGCGAGTCGCTGTACAGGTTGGTGTTCAGCGACAGCTGGGGACGCACCCCGAAGCTGCTGCCGGCCAGCACGCCGCTGGGATCGGCACGGTGGCAGGCCATGCAGGCGCCCTGGTACAGGCGGTAGCCCTGGGCGTCGACCGGCAGCTTGGCAACCTCGGTCTTTTCCTTCACCAGGGCCTGGGCGTCCCCTGCGCCAGCGGCGTCTGCCACGGGCTTGCGGTACGACATCAGGTAGGTGGCCATGGCGTTGATGTCCTCGGCCGACTGGTGAGACAGGCCTTCGATCACGGGCGCCATGGGGCCGGCGGCCACGCCGTGGCGCTCCGAGAAACCGGTCTGCATGTAGCGGACCAGATCTTCTCGCGTCCAGGGCAGCGGAGCCACGGCCTTGTCGTTGAGCGCGGGCGCATCCCAGCCGTCGATGAAGGCGCCGGCCAGATGGTCGGCACCCTGTTTCTCGGCGCCGAACTGGTTGCGCGGCGAGGGGCAGGCGGCGCAGTGGCCCAGGCCTTCGTCCAGGTAGGCGCCGCGAATCCACTCGCCCGACTGGTTGGCGGGCGCGGGCTGCTCGCCCGGCTCCAGGTACAGCGCATTCCACAGGGCCAGGCCACGGCGCACGTTGAACGGGAAGTTCAGCGCGGTCTTGGGTGCCTGGTTGGAGACAGCCGGCTCGGTCATCAGGAAGGCGTACAGTGCCTTCATGTCCTCATCGGTCACGCGGGTGAACGCGGTGTACGGGAAGGCGGGGTACAGGTAGTTGCCCTCGCGGTCCACACCATGGCGCATGGCGCGCTCGAAGGCCTCGTACGACCAGCGGCCGATGCCGGTTTCGGCATCGGGCGTGATGTTGGTCGAGTAGATGGTGCCGAAGGGGCTGGGCATGGCCAGGCCGCCTGCGTTGCGCTGGCCGCCCGGTGCCGTGTGGCAGACAGCGCAGTCGCCCATGTGCGCCAGGCGGCGCCCCTGGTCGATCTGCTGCTGGCTGAATTCCTGCACCGGGATCTGCTGCAGGGGCGCGATTTCGCTGCGGCCCGTGGCCAGCCAGAAGGCGGCGCCGGCCACGGCGGCCAGGCCGACCACGCCGAGGGTGATTTTCTTGAGTGTGTGCATGTTCCGGTCCTCCGCTCTCAGTTCTGTGCCTTGTCGGCCGGGGCTGCATCGGCAGCCTTTGCCTTGAGTGCGGCCAGCACGCGTGCCGGGGTGAACGGCACTTCGCGCAGGCGCACGCCGGTGGCGTCGAACACGGCGTTGGAGACAGCGGCGGCGCTGGGCACGGAGGCCGATTCGCCCGCACCCATGGGGTCTTCGCCGGGGCGCTCGACCAGTTGCACGTCGATCTCGGGCAGCTCGTCAAAGCGCAGGATGGGGTAGCCGCCCCAGTCCAGCGAGGTCACGCCCTTGCTGTCGAAGGTCACGTACTCCTTGAGCACGCGGCTGGTGGACTGGATGATGTTGCCGTGCACCTGGTGGCGAACGCCGGCCGGGTTGACCATCTCGCCGCAGTCATGGGCCACGAAGACCTTGTCCACCTTGATCACGCCGGTCTCGCGGTCCACGGTCACGTCGCAGATCCAGGTGGCCCAGGCCGCGCCGTAGCCGGGGAACTTGCTGTGGTAGTAGCGGGCGTAGGCAAAGCCGCGGCCCTTGACCAGGCGCTGGTCGGCCGGCGCGGGGTTGCGGTGGGCCGGGCCATCCTGCCAGCCGGCCTGCTTGTGCGCAGCGTGCGTCAGCGCCACGGCGCGCGGGTCCTTCAGGTAGCGCAGGCGGTAGGCCAGCGGGTCTTCACCGGCCAGGTAGGCACATTCGTCGATCCAGCACTCATGGGCAAAGACGTTGGGCAGGGCCGAGACGCCGCGCATCCACGAAGCGCGCACGATGGGCGCCGCATCCTGCGAGACCACGCGCATCTTGGGGTACTCGTACTGCGGGATGGCCGTACGGTCGCCCATCTGCAGCACCTTGGGCTTGTTGGGCACCTTGCCCGTCAGGATCAGGGCCAGGGCCGCCGCGTCGTTGGACGGGTAGCAGGTCTTGAGCTCGTAGCCCAGCACGGCATGGTTCTCGTCCAGGCCGCCGCGCACGCGGATCAATTGGCCCGTGCCCTTGGGCTCCCAGGCAGCTTCCTGCTCGCGCATCAGCTGCACGCGCACCGGGCGGCCCACGGCCTGCGACAGCAGCACGGCGTCGGATGCCACGTCGTCCGCGCAATTGCGGCCATAGCAGCCCGAGGCTTCCAGGCGCGTCACATTGATCTGGTCGGCTGCCATGCCGGTCAGCGTGGCGATGTCCTTGCGCACGTCGTGCGGGTTCTGCGATCCGGTCCAGACCTGGATCTGGCTGGCGGACACCTCGGCCACGGCGCAGGACGGGCCGATGGAGGCATGCAGGTGGTAGGGCCAGACGTAGTCGGCCTCGATCACCTTCTTGGCGCCCGAGAAGGCCTCGTCAATGCCCGCGTCCTCGCGCAGCATGCGGTCGGTCTTCTCGTGCTTGACCAGGGTGTCGTGCATGGCGTTCAGCGACAGGTCGGGCACGCCGGCCCAGTCCTTCCACTTCACCTCCAGCTGGCGCATGGCGGCAATGGCCTGCTCTTCGCGCTCGGCCACGATGCCCACGAAATCGCCCTGCACCACCACCTTGACGATGCCCGGCAGATGAGCGACCGACTGTTCGTTCACCGAAATCAGGCTGCTGCCCAGCGGCGCCGACGCATCGGCACCGCCATAGGGCGGGCGCACCACGCGGCCGTGCAGCATGCCCGGCACGCGCACATCGTGCACATAGGCCAGCGCGCCCAGCACCTTGGCCGGAATGTCCACGCGCTGCACGGACTTGCCGATGTAGTTGAAACCGCCGGTGCGCAGCGGCACTTCCTTGTCCAGCGCAATGTTCAGGTCCTGGCCCTGGGCCAGTTCGCCGTAGCCGATGCGTCGCCCGCCCTTGGCCACCACCGCGCCCTTAGACGTGGTCAGTGCGGACACGGGCTGCTGCAGCTTCTCGGCAGCCAGACCCAGCAGCAGCTGGCGCACCTGCGCGGCGGCCTTGCGCATGGGAATGGCATCCACCTGGATGGTGTTGCTGGCAATCGTCGGGCCCTGGTTGGGCGTGCGGCCTGTGTGGCCCAGCACCATGGTGATGCGCTCGAACTCCACATCGAGCTCATCGGCCACCAGCTGCGCCAGCGAGGTACGGATGCCCGTGCCCAGGTCTACGTGGCCGTGGTAGGCCGTGACGCTGCCGTCCGCCCCAATGGCGATGAAGCTGCTCACCCGGTCGATGGGGGGAATGGGGAAGGCGCCGGCCACGGCGGGCGCCGTACCCGTGCTTTCAGCCACCAGGCCAGCGGCCGCCACCGAGCTGACCATGACCATGCCGCCCAGCTTGAGCAGGTTGCGGCGCGTCAGTTGAAGGGGGTTGGATGCACTCATGCTGCACCTCCCTGGGCGATCAGCACGCGGGCGCGGGCGGCGGCCCGCATGATTTCCACATGCGTGCCGCAGCGGCACAGGTGGCCGGACAGGGCCTGGGTGACTTCCTCGTCGGTGGCCGTGGGCTTGTGGTCGAACAAGGCCACCAGGGCCATGACCATGCCGTTGGTGCAGTAGCCGCACTGGGCAGCCTGCTCGTCAATGAAAGCCTGCTGCACAGGGTGCAGTCGGTAGACGGCCTTGCCCGGTGCATCGGCTGCCGGCTTGCCGGCAGGCATCCCCGGCACGGCGGCCGGATGGGCTGCTTCCCAGTCACGCGCCACGCGGGCGTGCTCGGCCTGGGTCGCATCCTGGGACAGGCCTTCCAGCGTCGTGACCTTCATGCCCTGGACCACGCTCACGGGAACGGAGCAGGAACGTGCCACCTTGCCGTCGATCAGCACGGCGCATGCGCCGCATTCGCCCAGGCCGCAGCCGAACTTGGGGCCATTGAGCTGCATGTCGTTGCGCAGCACATAAAGCAGCGGCGTCTCCGGGCTCACGCCCTGGATCTCGACCTCTTGTTGGTTGAGAGTGAATTTCATCGTGTGCAAACCTTGTGGTTGACAACAGGTGCAAACCATAGGTGCGCACTGAAAAATCAGGCGTCAGGCACGCCGCAGCAGGGCCCGAAAAAGAAAGCCCACCGCCGGCGGGGTGGGCTATTTCACGTGGTTTTTAGAGGCAAGTCGGATGGCTGGCTGCCTGTTGTATGCAAACGATTCTATGCCTCGCACTTGCTCGCCGCTGCCAGCGTGCCGCCATCCCGGCACCCGCACAGACTGCGGATTTCCGTGGCTTTTTATGCACAAGACCAAACTCATCCATCGGAAATATCCACGAAAGCACAGCGCAGCAGGCTGATCAGTGAGCCTGCACCAAGAGCGAAAAGGAGTGCACCACCGCAGTGCACAGGAGGGCAGGACACGCTGCAGCAATTTCCGTCCGGATCTTTCAGCCATGCACGGCCGGGCATAGAGATCGCAGCCCGCCCAGGCGTTCAACGCGTCGGCTCGAAAATCACACCAACCCAGCAAAACACTCGGCTTTTACCTGCATCAAATTCCAGTGAGAACGCTTGAAATTCACGAGCGCATCATGCGCAGCGCCTGCAAAACTCATGCTCGTCTGCAGGATCGGCACCACGCAAGGCTGCTGGCTGCAACCCCAAGCATCAGCGGGTGCCCGGCGTGATCTGGATCGTGCCAAGGCCCGAATCCATGGCCACACGCCGCCGGGGAGTCAGCCAATGCACCCACAGCCCCCAAAGCCACCCCAGCGCAAACACGCAGGCCAAGGCCAACATGCCCCAGCGCCCGGCAGACAGCGCGCTGTAAATCCAGTACGGCATGCCCCCCAGGCCGAAGAGGCAGGCCCATCGCCGAAGCGCGGCGGAACGGGATTGGGATAGCCAGACGGCAAGGGCTGCGGGGAGTGCGAAGGCGATCTGATCGATGCTCATGACTGCATCATACTGTACAAATAAACAGCATTGCACAGAAAAATCCAGACGCTTGCACAAGGCACGTCGACGGGAGGGCCACACCCTCTGATTTGTTCGCATCTCATCTGGCAAGCAGCGTACAGACTGGACTTGAAGGATTCCGAATCCGCACCGGAGTTTGGGTAAAGCGCGGCCCTTGCATCGCTCAATCCCAGCACCGCCGGCCAAGAACCCGGAGTCACGGCTTATCCAGTTCCGCTCAGCCCGAAAGCGAGGGTGCACAGGATTTTGAAAACCCGCAGAACATACAGCGCCATACTGCGCAACGGCTCTTTACCCAAGGTTTACCTGACAGTTTGAACGCATTCGGGATGGGCAATGGTGGTCATAGGGGGAAATAATCGAAAGCATGCAAACCGGTTCTTAAAAAACAGTTAATATTCGCGCTTCAATCCATGAAAGGCAAACTACCGTGAGCAACACATACAAAGAACTTCTGGCGCAGCGCGAAGCACTTGAGGCCCAGATCCAGACAGCACGCAAGCAAGAAGTCAGTGATGTGATCGCCAAGATTCGCGGTCTGGTTCAGGATTACGGCCTGACAGCTGACGACATTTTCACGGCACGCCGCGCCTCCTCCACCGTGGCTCCCAAGTTCCGCAATCCAGAGACAGGTGACACCTGGACTGGACGCGGCAAGCCGCCCGCCTGGATCAAGGACAAGGATCGCGCCCAGTTCGCCATCTGAAGCCCTGGATAAACGCCTCCATGAAAACAGCCTGCAGTCACTTGCAGGCTTTTTTCATTCTGGCCCCACCTGGAGCGTGCACCTGAATTGGCGTGCCTGCACTTCTGCAGGGCGGCATTGCCCTGGCCTGGCCCCGTGCAATCGCGGCAAGCACGCGCACATGCCCTTAGACATGCACTGTGGATGGATGCCGTGGTTCAATCAGTCGGCCTGATCTGCACCTTGAAATTTCTCGCTGTAGAGACCGGCCCCCGACGTTCGGCCTTCCATGACAAAACAGATCTCCGCCCCGGACAGTGCCCCCACCGCACGCCGTCCTGACAAGCTACCGACCGCCTTTGGAACGACACCTGTCGCAGATGCACTCTTGCGGCCCCATCTGCCATTTTCAGGACAGCAGATTCTGTTCATCTCGTCATGCGACGATCAGCACACCCATCTGCTCCCTTTGCTCAAGGAGTGGGGTTTGGTGACCACGGCATGCCGCCATCCCACCGCGATTCGCCAGGATCGGCTACAGAAATTCCACGTTGTCGTGCTGTGCGGGCCGAAGACCTCATGGAATCCCAAGGACGAAAACCGCCTGGTGGCAGGAGCGGCACGCATCATCGAATGTGAAGCCAGCCATCCCATGCAGCCCAGAGTGATCAATGCCCGCATCATCGCGGTATCCTGGCATTCACCGCAGGGGATTCTTGATGCGCTGACGATGGCGATCCATTCAACGCATGCCAACCCCGACAGCCTCCTGCCGACTGACGAAGTCGTCCATTTCGAGAAAATTGCGCCACCCATCAGAAATGCCTTCCTGGAATCTGCGCGCTCTTCTCTGGCAACCATCAAATCCAGCCCAAACTGCAAAGATGTGCAAAGAGAGCTTCACAACCTGTCTGGCTCACTGAGATTCTTTGATCTGGTCGAGTTGTCAATACGGTGTGCCGACCTGGAAAGCCGCATGGGCCATGATGGGCTGGCATATCACAGACATTCGCTCTCGCTGCTGGAGCTCCAGCTTGAAGCAGTCATCCAGGACATACAGGCACTGAAGGTGGAATGAACATGAATCATTGAGATCTCGATGATGTCACCCACCCACATTCCAAGGCATATTTCATAAGGTCTATGTCTCGCTCTATGCCGAGCTTTTGCATGGCCTTGACTTTTTGCGTGCTGATGGTCTTCTTGCTCCTGTTGAGCTTGGCTGCAATTTCATCAATGCGCAGGCCAGCAGCGTACAACCGCACTACCTCGGACTCCTTGGGGCTCAGCTCGGCAGGCACTCTTCTCTCCCCCTGCACTCCGCCCAACCCGCCTGTACCACCTCTTTCCAGCCGCTCGGCGATGGCTGGCGAAAAATAAACTCCGCCAGTGAATGCCGCGTGGATCGCGGGAACAAGATGCAGCACCGGATCGGCCTTGCTGACAATACTGATGTTCGAGACACGACCCAGAGCCTGGAGTATTGCCGAGTTATCCAGCATGGTCAGGACCACCAGACCCAATTTTGGGAATCTTCTCGATATATAACCGAATAGATGCAGTCCATCTCCATATTTCCCGGTCGGCATGGAGTAATCGGATACAAGCACATCAAAACCTCCCTCTTCCAGCTTTTGAATCAGATCGGTTGAATTTGAAACACTCCCATTCAATGCAATTTCTGACTCACCAGACAATTCATGCCTGACACCTGATATTATCCCAGGATGATCGTCCGCCAACAATACGGATATTTTCAGGTATTTTTTATAGTCCATGGTGCGTAAATATGAATAACCTGACACCAGCCGGCTTTCAACCTTTCTCACAAATCTTTCAGAACGTCCATGAAATTCACGAGCTCCCCATCGACCGCTCGAAAATCTCGCGCATTGACAAGAGAAGAAATCCTATCAAGCGCCTGGACTATGTCATTGAACCCTGCCACTGCAAATGCCCCCTTCATGGCATGAATTTCCCTATGCACAGCCACGAGATCTCTTTTTTCCAAGGATTTCTTCAAGGAGATCAAGGATGCTTGTGTTGTTGAGACAAGAATGTCACGGTAGCCAGAAATCTTGCTTGTTCTTGCCGGCAATGCATCCACTTGGCAAACCCCGGACTTGCCGATATTTCTATCAATGAATTCCTTGATGCTTTTCAGGGAGGCTGGTTTGACGATGATGTCGGATATGCCGAATTTGGCACATTTATCCCTTTCATGCTTGCCTGCGTTTGCCGTTATTGCCCCCACTCTAATCCCGGGGTAATCCTTACGGATGTGCTGTGCAAGCACATAACCGTTCATGCCGGGCATCTGCAGGTCGGTTAGAACCAGGTCATAGGCCAGCTGTGCCAGCATGCTCAAGGCAGATTCCCCTCCTTCTGCAGAATCGGCCTCATACCCAATGATCCTCAGCTGATCCAGCAACAGCATTCTGTTAACAGGGTGGTCATCCACCACCAGAATCCTTGCCGAGAAATCCTCTCGTTCGTCCTCCGAAAGCAGGACATCGCCATCCTCCCAAGCGACAGCGGATGATGCGGGCTGCGCATGGTATGCGGGCAGCACCAGCTCGAAAATGCTGCCTTTTCCAAGGACACTTGAAAACCGGATCTCCCCTCCCATGAGGTGGGCCATCCGCTGGCACAGCGTCAGCCCAAGTCCGGTTCCTCCAAACTTCGTGGCGATTTCCGAGCCGGCCTGCTTGAACGCATCGAAGATGAACGCATGCTGCGAATGATGAATACCTATTCCAGTATCGGATACCTTGATGTTCAGCTCGCCGGATCTGTCGGATGCATATACCTCTATTTTTCCACTCTTGGTGAACTTCAAAGCATTGCTGAGAAGATTATTGAGTATTTGCTTGATGCGCTCAGCATCGCCAAGATATCCAGACTTCAGCGAATCATCGATGGTCAGGGAAAATTCAATTTTTGCCTCTGTCACCAAGGGTTTATAGATGGATGCCACCTGCCTGATCACGGACTTGAGATCGAATCCGGCCATCTCGACACTCATCTGACCAGACTCGACCTTCGAGAAATCGAGGACATCATTCAACAGAGACAAAAGAGAATGTGAGGAATTCGAAATGATGTCCAGCCGTGTTTTCTGCTCCATGGACAGAATGCTTCTTCCCAGTATTTCCAGATTCCCCAGTATCGCATTGAGTGGAGTGCGTATCTCGTGGCTCATTACCGCGAGAAAAGATGATTTTTCATGGTTTGCCTCTTCCGCAGCCTTCTTTGCATCCTCCAGGCTTCTTTGGACCTGCTTGTGAGCCGTGATATCGGCAAACCCGCACAACAGCACGTTCCGACCTTGGTATTTTGCCTTCACCATGATCATGGACAGCTCTGCAATGGTTCCATCGTTGGAAATCACCACCTCGCTGGACACGGGCACATAGTCACTTTTCCCGCCACCAAGATATTTCTCCACATAAACTCTGTGGAAATAGCCGATCAATAGCTCGCCAGGGACCGGGCCACGCAGTACTGCACTCTCCTTGTATTTGAACATCATGCTGTTCTCCAACAGCATCTTTTTCTCCTTGAAATCAAGAAGACCCAATCCGTAAGGAGCCATGGCAATGATGGTTCGACTCAGCTGCTCGGTATCGAAAACATTCTTTGCCTTTTCATAGATTGGAATAAATACCTTTTCGTAGAAATATATCAAAAAGCACCAGAACAAGACAATGAATATCAACGAAAGAATCAAATATACGAACGATTTTCCCTTTAGAAAAACCGCATCCTTCCACGAAAACACGTGGAGCAGAATCATATTTGTATTCGATATCCTCGAGTAGTAATGAAAAAAACCATCCTTGTATACAGCACCATACTTGAACAGAAGATAGCGACTCACCAGGTTGCCTTGGAATTTCGATGATTCAATATCAAAGAAATCCGCTTTGCTGTAGCCCTCTGGTTCAACACCCAGGGCAACGCTTCCCTGGGAGTCCATGATCAGAAAGGAACTTCTATCCTCACCTTGCTGCATCAGATTCTCAATATGCTGGGTAGGCATGTCACTCACCACGGTGAGAAATGGCTTACCCCTATGGAATGCAGAAACAACAACCTGGAACGACATTTCACCCGTCAGAATACTTTTGGTCGGGGGAAGCCAAATGGGGTGGCGCACTTGTCCGGAATGAAGTGGAACGCCTTTGTCTTTCGGCAGCCCGGCAATCTGTTGCTGAAGCTCCAAGAGCATCCGTTCCCGCTCAGGCTCATCTGGAATCTGAGGCAGGAGAGCACCGATGAACCCGCCATCCGGACTGAAGGCATATACAGATATGGCTCTTCCATCCTGAAGAAAACTCGAGTTTGCCAGGTATGCAAGCTCCTCCAGCATATCCCTGTATCGCCTGCATGCAGGCTTGTCGCCCTTATCCTCGAGCAAAACCACCGGACTCACACCCGTGATCATAGCGCCCGGCCTGCCAACTCCCGCCGGTTGCGATATATGCGCTTGCCCCCAAAGCAATTCTGATGCGATTATTCCACGCATCATGATGACCTGCTTTGTTTCTATCTCCACCAGAATTCTAGTTCTCTTGTTCTGAAAAATTGACCTTCTTTCCTCCATGAAATCATTGAACTCGAACGATGCCGCAAATAACGCGACAATGATCACAAGGAAAGAAAAGATCAGCCCCCCACCAAAAAGCAGTCTCTTGTTATATCTGGCCAGAAGCAGAAGATCTTCCTTTTCTGCAATTTCTTTTTTATGGATTTCCATCTGGACATCGATATACAGCCATTGCTCAGGCCAATGATCGCCTCATGTAGTCGATAAAATCTTTGCAGGAAAGTGCTCTGGAATACAAGAATCCCTGGGCGACATCGGCATCCATCCTCCTGATCATTCCCAGATCATCAACGTCCTCCACTCCCTCAACAACCACCTGTGCCCGAACATCTTTCGCAAGCGACACCGCTTTGCTCAGCACTCTCTTTGCATGGGCCTGGTTTCTTGCAGCATGCAGCAAAGCCTTGTCAATCTTGATCTGGTTGAAAGGAACGCTAAGCAGGCGCCCTAGGGTCGAGCCGCCCACGCCAAAGTCATCCATTGCGCACTGAAAGCCACTCATTCGTAAATTCGCAATGACACCGCCCAGGGACTTGTCGAGATCATCCGCCCCATCTTCCGTCACCTCAAAACCGATATTTTCAGGGGAGACACCTGCATCCCTGATCACGCGCAATGCCGAATCCATCCACTCCCAGGATGCCGCCAGGGAGGCGGATACATTGATGCTGCAGATGAACTGCCCTGAAGGTACTGCCGATTTGATGAAAGAGATGGACTGCAGGAGCATTTGGAGAGTGAGCTCATGCATCAATCCATGGTCTCCGATGGCCTTCATGAACGCAGCAGGTGGCAACAGTTCCGTGCCCGAAATAGGCCACCGGGCCAAGGCTTCCGCCCCGATGATCCTGCCCGAGCCTGCATGATGCAAGGGTTGAAAATGGGCAACGATTTCGCCGCTGTGCAAAGCGTTCGTCAACCTTGCTCTCGGGATCGGCAAGATCGTCCTGGGCTGACCCTCCGTCTTGGTCCGCCCCAGGATACGCAGCAGGAAATCCCCGTTGACCGGCACCTCTCTTGCCATTCTGGAGCGAGATATTGCACAGACGATGTTGAGTGCCAGGCTCCGGGCATAGTCAGCGACCGCATGGAATATTCTTGGTTCGCAGCTGCTGACAAGGATGATGGGAACATCCACTTCAGACAGTGCCAGATCATTGAGGAACCTCATCAGCTTTTCGCCGATGAAATCCATATCCACAAAGGCCGCATCCGCATTGAATTTCTTCAGTTCCGCCAGAAGCTCATCCGTATTGCTGATCCATTGAATGCCGTGAAAAAATCCTTGCTGTTTGCAACATTGCTGCATCCAATATGCGGCCATCGGATCGTTTGTGGCAACGAGCATTCTTTTGCCATGACCGGGACTATTTTCTGGCATCAATCCATCCCATCTCTATTCCATAGCGAATGAGGTCAATGTCCTTGCGGATGCCCAGTTTATTCATGACCGCCACCTTGTGCGTACTGACCGTCTTGATGCTGCGATAGAGTTTTTTCGCTATTTCAGACACTGTCATTCCAGAAATGAAAAGGAGCAGAACTTCCTCTTCACGCTTTGACAGTTCTATCGATGTTCGTACCGCCCCGAGCCATTCGCCGCCAAGCAGTTTGCTTGCGCTCGGCGAAATGAATTGACCATCTGTGTATGCCGCATAGATCGCCGGCACCAGGCTCCCCAAAGAATCTGTTTTATGGACTATCCTGTAGATCCCCTGATTGGCAAGCGACTTGATGATCCCAATATTCTCAATCATGGTCAGCATCACGATCTTGACGCCGGGAAATCGTCGCCGGATGACATTCAGCATGACCAGGCCGTCGCCATAGGTTCCGCCGGGCATTGAATAATCAGTCACCAGCACATCGCATTCGTTCTGCCTGAGAAAATTGATGATTTCCGTGGAGTTTTTCGCTCGACCCACAATCTCTATCTCATTTTTTTTCTCCAAAACACTTTCTATGCCTGCCAGAACTGCCGGATGGTCATCGGCAATCAGTATCCGCAAGACGAAATTTTTCATGACTCAAAAAATTAGCAAGAAGAACATTCCTATTCTAGGCAGTGGCGCACTAGGATTTAATTGGATTAATCTGATTTTTCCACTTCAAAATCTAAGATTTGTCTGATTTTTTGGCCCAATTGCTGCGAATTCGGGCGTCAGTCCTAGGGAGCACTCCTAGAATTCAACAGATAGTTGAATCGGTGGTTGAATGCGTTGCAGGCCAAGCATCCGGACCACACGGGAATCTGTGGATGAGATGCACGCGCCCGTGCAGGAGCCCGCGACCGATGCCGGAGTGGGGCTGAAGCGACCTCACCCCATGGCCGAGCGCATGAAGAGACCGCCAAATCCCGGCACAATCCGTGGATGCGAATCCTTCACACCATGCTGCGCGTTGGCAATTTCCAGCGTTCCATCGATTTCTACACACAGGTTCTTGGCATGCAGCTGCTGCGAACCTCAGAGAACCCCGAGTACAAGTACTCGCTGGCCTTCCTGGGCTTCGAGGGCGGCAACCCTGGCCAGGCCGAGATCGAGCTGACCTACAACTGGGGTACGGAGTCCTACGACATGGGCACGGCCTACGGCCATATCGCCATTGGCGTGCCTGATGCCTATGCCGCCTGCGAGAAGATCAAGGCGTCCGGCGGCAACGTGACGCGCGAGGCCGGCCCCGTCAAGGGCGGCACCACGGTGATTGCCTTTGTGACGGATCCGGACGGCTACAAGATAGAACTCATACAGGAGAACTCACGCGCCCATGCCGGCGTGCAGCCAGCTGGCGGCGAGAAGTTCGATCCCCTGCGCAATTCCTGATCCACGCAGCCCCAAAAACAAAGGCCCGGAGCGTCCATCGCTCCGGGCCTTTGGTTTTGAAGCTGCGGCTGCTGCCAGCCGCACTGCTGATCCGGTTCAATCCACCAGGATCACTTCCACCCGGCGGGCCTGGGCATTGCTGCCATCGGCCTGCAGTTGTTCGGGCTTCTTGAGTTCGACCTTTTCCTCGGCCACGCCCAGTGCCGACAGGGCAGCATGGACTGCCAGGGCGCGCTTCTTGGCCAGTTCGGCGTTGAGTTCGGCGCTGCCGGTGGCGTCGTGGTATCCAGAGATCACGGCGCGCTTGCCGCCCTGCACACCAGCCACCACATCGGCCAGCGCTTCATTGGCGCCAGCCGCCAGCTCGGCCTTGGCCGATGCGAAGTAGAACTTGACCACGCCGTTTTCGACAACGACACGCGCCACGTCTTCCTCCAGGACCACAGGCGCCATCGCCGGCACAGGTGTGGCGCCGGTTGTCGTCTTTGCAGGGCCATGCGCAATACCGCGCTGGTAGACCACGACACCCACGACCGTGGAGACGACGAGCGCAATCAGCGCAAACAAAAAGCCCAGGGCAAAACGTTGTTGGCTGTCGTCGTCGGATTGACTGAAGGACATGAAGCACTCTCCGTGAATGAACTGTTGAAGGAAACCAGAAAGACTGCGAAAAACCGGCCGATTGTAGAGGGCCGCCGCCAACGGCCCTGCGCACCGCCCAAGCCCCGTGATGCCACCCGGCACGAACTGTGGCGCCGCAGAGACAAAAGACCGGCCGTGCAAGGGCAACGCAGGCGCTTGTGCACCGTTTGGGCCGACAGGCGTTAAAACGTCATTGTTCCTTCACGCCACAGCGCCCATGTCCGCCCTGCCAGAATTCTCATTTGCCCGCCGAGAGTCCCAGCCCATGCTGGACGAGGCGCTGCACCGATGGGGCGGAAGCGACGACCTCTGGATCTTTGGCTACGGCTCGCTGATCTGGCGGCCGGATTTCGATTTCTGCGAACGCCGCACGGCCCGTGTCTTTGGCTGGCACCGGGCATTGAAGATGTGGAGCACCATCAACCGCGGCACGCCCCAGAATCCTGGATTGGTCTTTGGCATGCTGTCCGGCGGCAGTTGCCAGGGCATGGTGTTCCGCATTCCCCGGCACCACGGCCATGACGTCATGAGAAAGTTGTGGCAGCGCGAGATGGCCAATGCCGTCTATGACCCCCGCTGGCTGCCCTGCCGCACCGGCCAGGGCACGGTGCAGGCGCTGGCGTTCACGCTGTCCCGTCAAAGCCCCAATCACACGGGCGAGCTGGCGCCCGAAGACTATCGCCGCATCTTCAGCGAGGCCAAGGGCATCTATGGCAGCACGCATGACTATGCGCGCGCAACCTTCGATGAGCTCAAGCGCCTCGGCATCCGGGACCGTGCCTTGCAGCGCCTGCTCAGCTACGCGGGCCAGCCTGAAGCGGGTGCGCAAGCCGCGCGCTGACGCTTTGATGCGATTGATACGCTGATGCGCGCAGGCGCATAACGCTGCCCTCTCCGACATATCCACCGTATTGCACGCTGCAAGATGGCGGCTGCGCGCAATGCGCCTCACAACTTTTCCAGCACGGATATCAACCAGGAGATTGCCACCATGCGTTTGAACGCTTCCCCCTCCACCCCGTCCACCGCCGTGAAGCTGCTGATGGCAGCCGGCATGGTGCTGGCCCTTGGGGCCTGTGGCAGCCAGGCCAAGCCTCCTGCCGCAGCCGCAGCCGCAGCGTCCACCCCGGCAGCCGTCACCGCAGCCCCTGCCGCCCGCAACGTGGCCATGGCCCAGCTGCAGCCCACGCAAGGCAGCAAGGTCAGCGGCAGCCTGCAGTTCACTGCCCAGGCCGATGGCAGCGTGCGCGTTCAGGGCTCGGTTCAGGGGCTGGCGCCCAACAGCGAGCATGGCTTTCATGTCCATGAGAAAGGCGATTGCTCCAGCCCTGATGGCCTGAGCGCGGGCGGCCATTTCAACCCCACCGGCCACGCCCATGGCCGCTTCGATTCCGCTGTCCACCACGCAGGGGATCTGCCCAGTCTGCGGTCCGACGCGCAAGGCATGGCCAGCATAGATTTCGTTTCGCGCGGCCTGGCACTGGATCAGAGTCCCAACAGCGTGGTGGGCCGCGGCCTGATCGTGCACAAGGACCCTGACGACTACACCACGCAGCCCACCGGCAATTCCGGGGCGCGCCTGGCCTGTGCGGTGATCACGCGCGGATGATGTGCTCGGCCGGGTCTGCGTTCAGCGCAGGCAGTCGCGCAGCCACGCCGCGCACTGCTCGGCGCGCGCGCCCGGCCATTGGACGCTGACCGTGGTATCGCCACGGCGCAGCTCGACATGAATGGTGTCGGCAGCGCCCGCGCTGCCCTCTCCGCTCAAGCTGCCGATTAGCCGCCCCCACCAGCCACGGCCCCGCAGGTCTTGGGCCGTGGAGGAGAGCTCCGAAGCTGGCGCTGGTGCTGGCGAATTCCGGGCTTGCACCACCGTTTCCCCGGCTGGCTCGGAGGCCGGCGCGGGCGCGACAGGTGCAGGCACCTGCATGGTCGCCTTGCCCGCAGCGGGCTCCCCTCCCCCGCCTTCGAGCCGCGCGGCCAGATTGTTACCAAACTCCTCCCATATTCGGTCGGCCTTGGTCTTCATCACGCTCAGGCCGAAGGCGCCCAGACGGCCCAGCAGGTCCACGTCGATCTTGATGCGCAGCTCGGTGCCTCCGTCCGGCGTGGCGCTCAGGAAGATTTCACTGCGCTGCTTGAGCGAGCTGGCCACCGAGGTGTCTTCTCCCGTTCCTTCCACGCGCAGATACTCGGGAGCGCGTTGCTCGACGATGCGTGTGCGCAGCTTGAATCTGGCGCTGATGAAGGAGATCTTCTGGTGCATCACCGCCACGTATTCGGTGGGGCTGACCACTTCGATGGACTGCATGCCCGGCACGGCACCTCCCATGACCTGGGGATCGAGCAACAAGGCCCATACCCGCTCTCGCGATGCCGAAACAGTCAGGGTTTTCTCAATTTCCATGCATTTTCTCCGCGGCCACAAGGACCGATTCCACGATCTGGGTGTAGCCCGTGCAACGGCACAGGTTGCCGTTGAGGCCATGGCGAACTTCGTCCGCGCCGGGAAGGGGGTTGCGCCTCAGCAGATCGCAGGCGGCCATGATGAAGCCCGGTGTGCAGTAGCCGCACTGCAGGCCGCCGCATTGCATGAAGCTTTGCTGCAGCGGGTGCAGCCGTTGTGACGGGTCTGCGCCCGCACCCCCAGCAATACGGTCGGCCAGGCCTTCGATGGTGGTGAGCGCGCGGCCCTGGACCTGCACGGCCAGCAGCAGGCAGGACTTCACCACTTCGCCATCCAGCAGCACCGAGCAGGCGCCGCACACGCCCGTCTCGCAGCCGCGCTTGGTGCCCGTCAGGTGCAGGTCATCACGCAGAAAATCCGACAGCAGCCGGCGCGCAGGCACGTCCACGCTGCAGGGCTCGCCGTTGACGGTGCATTCGATGCGATGTCGGCTCATGCCAGCTCTCCTTGTTCCAGTGCCAGGTCCAGGCCAAACAGTTCGGCCACGGTGCGCCGCACGTTGACGCGCACCATTTCTCGGCGGAAATCCGCCGAGCCGCGCAGGTCCGAAACCGGTGTGATGTCGGCCGCGACGATGTCACCCGCCTCGGCCGCCAAGGCCCAGGTGAGGGCACGGCCTTCAAGAAAGCCCTCGGCGCGCCGCTGGCGCACGGGTATGGGCGTAGAGGCGCCCACGACGAGACGCGCGTCGCGGCAGATGCCCCCGGCGGTGTGCGCCACCAGGGCCACGCTGGCCAGCGGCCGGTGTTCGGCCGCTGTGCGCAGAAAGCGCGTGTACACACCGCTGCGCCGGTCGTCTCCTTGCCCCATGGGCGGCACGCGAATCTCGCTGACGATCTCGTCGCCTTCCAGCGCCGTGGCGTAGTAGTCGACCAGGAAGTCCTCGATGTCCAACAGGCGCTCGCCTCTTGCGCTGGCCAGCACGATCTGGGCGCCCAATGCCATCAGGCAGCCGGGCGGGTCGGTGGAGGGGTCGGCATAGCAGAGATTGCCGCCCACCGTACCCTGATTGCGCACCTGCGGGTTGGCCATGCGCTGCGCCATGCCGGCCAGGACAGGATAGTGATGCGACACCAGCGGCGAGGCCGCCAGTTCGGCATGGCGCACCAGGGCGCCGATACGCAGGCCACGCACCGGGTCGAAGTCCAGGCCGCGCAACGCATCGATGCCAGCCAGCGAGACCAGATGCGTGGGCGCGAGCATGCGCTGGCGCATGCCCAGCATCAAGGCCGTGCCGCCGGCGATCACGCGGCAGGCCTCGCCCAGTTCGGCCAGCAACCGGCTGGCCTCCGCCACCGAGGTGGGCTCCAGGAAGTCGAAGTCATGCATGACGGCCCTCCTCGGCGCGTGCGTGCAGCGCCGCCAGGACTTTTTCGGGCGTGATCGGCAGATCGCATATGCGCACGCCGATGGCGTCGTACACGGCGTTGGCAATGGCAGGCGCTCCCGGCAGGATGGCGGTTTCGCTGGCCCCTTTGGCGCCATAGGGGCCGTTGGGGTCGTTGGACTCGACAAAGCCGCCGCGCAGCAAGGGCACGGCGTCGGCCGTTGGCATGGTGTAGTCGGCGAAGTTGCCGTTGGCCAGGCGCCCGCCTTCCAGGTGCAGTTGCTCGTAAAGGGCCCAGCCCATGGCCTGGACGGTGGCCCCGTTGGTCTGCCCATGGATGGCGACGGGGTTCAGCGCCTTGCCGCAGTCGTCGGCCACATAGCTGTCAAGCACCCGGACCTGGCCGGTTTCCGTATCGACCTCGACCTCCACTGCCTGGGCCGCGAAGGAATAGGCCGGCGCGATGTTGCCGTGCAGCTGGGCGTCGTGCATCTGCGTCTGGGCATCCCAGGTGTGGCTGACCTGTATGCCCTCGCCGCCATGGCGCCAGATGTGCTGGCGTGCGAGCTCGGCCATGCCTGCCGCACGGTCGGTGCCGCGCACGCGCACCTGACCATCGGCCAGCTCCAGGTCGTCGACCTGCGCCTCCAGCACGACGGCGGCCAGGGCCAGCAGCTTGCTGCGGGCCGCCTGCGCGGCACCTATGGCGGCATTGCCTGCAGCCATGGTCACGCGCGAGGCCAGCGAGCCTATGGCGAAGGGCGTGCTGTCCGTGTCGGGTGCGGCCACGCGGACCTGCGACAACGGCAGCGTGAGTTCATGGGCGACGATCTGGCTGAGCATGGTGGCCGCGCCCTGGCCCATGTCGCACTCGCCACTGAGCACAAGCACCTGGCCATCCTCATGGATGCGCACCACCACGGTGGAGCCGTCCCAGTTGCCCATGGTGCGGTTGCCGCTGACATGCATGGCCGCGGCCATGCCCACGCCCCTGCGGCGGGCGCCAAGGGCCTGGCGGGGGCGGGCGCGCTTGCCGCGCCAGTCGATGGCATCGGTGGCCTGGTCTATGCACTCCTTGAGGCCGGCGCTGCCGATCTTCCAGCCATGCACTGTCACGTCGCCGGCTTGCACTGCATTGAGCTTGTGGACTTCGGCCGGATCCAGCCCCAGCTGCTCGGCCATGATGTGGATGTGGCTGTTGAGCGCGAACAGCATCTGCGTACCGCCAAAGCCGCGGAACGCGCCGTGCGGCGGGTTGTTGGTATAGACCAGGGTGGCGTGCGATCGGACGTTGCCCTGCCTGTGCATGTTGTCGCTGCGCATGGCACTGACGTGCATGACCTCGGCCGACAGACCCGCATAGGCACCGCACTCGGCAACGATGTGCACCTGCTTGGCGAGGATGCGGCCATCACGCGCCATGCCCAGCTTGAGCGTGATGCGCTCGGGGACGCTGGAGCAGCAGGCCAGGAAGTCCTCCAGCCGGTTGTTGACCAGGCGCACGGGCCGCCCGGTGCGCAGGGCCAGCAGGCCCGCCACGAGCTGGTTGTCGTCCTCGACGATCTTGCCGCCAAAGCCGCCGCCCGTGGTGGCCTGCACCACGCGGATGGCGGACACCGGCAGCTCCAGCGCCGCCGCCAGCCGGGCACGCGCCAGGAAAACCGACTGCGTGGAGGTCTGTACCAACAGGCGGCCATCGGCGTCGATGGAGGCCAGGGTTGCCATGGGTTCCAGGTAGCCCGGGTACTGCGCATGCGTGGTGTACGTGGCTTCGTGAACCAGATCAGCTGCGGCGAATCCGGCATCGGCATCGCCGCGCTCGAAGCGGATCTCGTGGGCGATGTTGCCCCGGCCCGGATGAACGCCGGGCGCTTCTTCATCCAGGGCTTCCTCGGGCGTCAGGATGGCGGGCAGTTCTTCGTACTCGACCTCGATCAGGTCCAGCGCATCGCGGGCGATCTCTTCTGTGGCGGCAGCCACGGCTGCCACCTCTTCCCCCGCAAAGCGCACCAGGCCGTCGGCCAGGATGCGCCGCTCCTTGTGGCTCACGCCCCAGGGCGTGCGCGGTGCATCTGCCCCGGTCAGCACGGCTTTCACACCGGGCAGCGCACGCGCTGCAGCAATGTCGATGCGCACGATGCGCGCATGCGGATAGGGGCTGCGCAACAGCTTGGCATGCAGCATGCCCGGCAGCTTGAGGTCGCCCGCGTACTGGGCACGACCTAGTACCTTGGACAGCGCCGTGACCTGGGCCGTCTCGCGGCCCAGCGTGGAATTCGAGGTATTCATGTCATTCAGCGGTGATGCCGAGTTCGCGGATCACCTTGCCCAGGCGCTCGTAGTCGGCAGCGTTGACATCGGCCAGCACCTGCGGCGACCCGCCCACGGGCACGGCACCGAAGGTGGCCATCTTTGCCGCCACCTCCGGCATCCTGAGGATCTCGTTGAGATGGGTGTTCAAGGTCTGCACCACGGCGGTCGGCGTGCCCTTGGGCGCGAAGAAGCCATTCCAGGCACCCGCGGCGATGTCCCTGTAGCCCAGTTCCGCCAGCGAAGGCACATCGGGCAGCAGGGGCGAACGCTTCGGGTCGGTCACGGCCAGCGCGCGCAGCTTGCCCGCCTGGATGTACTGGGCCACCGGCCCCAGCGTGACGTAGGCCAGGCCTACATGGCCCGCTGCCACATCGTTGACGGCCGGTGCCACGCCGCGATAGGGCACATGCTGAATGCTCACTCCGGCAGCGCGGTTCAGCCACTCGGCACCTATGTGCATGGGCGAGCCTGCGCCGGGACTGGCGTAGCTGAGCGTCTTGCCGGCCTTGGCCGCAGCCACCATGTCGGCCACGCTTTTGAATCCCGTGGAGGGATGGGCCACGAGCAGCACGGCCTGGCTGGCGGTCTGCACCACGGGGGTGAAACCTTTCAAGGGGTCATAGGTCGCGGCAGGAGGAAGCCTCATCACCATGGGGGCGATGGTGAAGGGGTTGGGCGTGAACAGCAGCGTGTAGCCATCGGGCACGGCCCGCGCAACCAGGTTGTTGCCCACGGTGCCGCCCGCCCCGGGCCGGTTGTCCACCACCACGGGCTGGCGCAGACGCACCGTGAGCTTTTCGGCGAACAGGCGCGCCATGGCGTCCGTGTCACCACCTGCGGGATAGGCGACCACCACGGTGATCGGCCTGGCGGGGTAGTCCTGTGCAAATGCCGGACCACAGACAGCGGTGGCAAAAGCCAATGCTGCAATGGTCAGGCCTTGCCGACGATGGAGGGTCATCACTGGCTCCTTTGAAAGCGCGGACATGCATCGGTCAGATACGGGCATGGCAGCTGGGGCTGGCTATGGGACGAATTCATACGATTCACGCATGAAACATTGATCCTCAAAAGAATCAATGACAATTTTCTCCAGTAAGTTGATGAATCAACTTACCGAAAACACCGATTGACCTCTATTGATTTCTCCAAAGAAATTCCACAAGACAAACATCAGGCAGCCTGTGAAACAATTGATGGGAACATGCCCATCCCACCTTCTCCTCTCCCTGTGCCCAGCACGCCCGCAGGCAATCCCTGGACCCACCTTGACGAGGCAGGCAGCAGCCTGACCGTCGATGCCTTTCTGACCACGCTGATGAGCCAGGTGGGCAATGCGCTGCGGCGCACCATCACCGTGCCCTATGCCGATACGGCGGGCTTGACGGTTTCGGAGTGGCGGCTGTTGGCCCTTGTCGCGCATGCAGGCGAGTTGCCGTTCAGCGCGCTGGTGGTGCAATCCACTTCGGACAAGGCCCTGGTGAGCCGGGCGCTGCGGCTGCTCGAGGAACGCGGCCTGGTGGCCCTGCTGGCGCAAGGCTCCACTCCACGCAAGAAGATCCTGTGCTCCATCACGCCTGCGGGCCGGCAGTTGCATGACGAGGTGATGCCCGTGGCCCGACAACACCAGGCCGCTGCTCTGCTGGCGCTGACGCAGGAGGAACGGGAGGTGATGTATCGGGCCTTGCTCAAACTGCGCGGTTATTGCCAAGGCAGCCAAGCCGACCCAGCGACCGAAGGCGGCCCCGCTACGGCAGACGGCGAAGCCTGAATTCAGCCCACTTCAGGCCGGTTCTGCAGCAACACCTCAGCGCGCGCCAGATCGTCCAGCGTATCGATGTCGGTGAGCACACCAGCATCGTCCACATCGACCTGAACCACATGTCCGGCTTCGCGCAGCGCCTTCAGCACAGGCGCCCCGCCCTTCTCTCCGCTCAACGCCATGAGCGCCGCGCCGCATGCGGCGCCGAAACCCACGGGATGTCCGCGCTCGCCTTGATGGACAGGCTGGGCGGCTCGGGCCCCCGCATGCAATGCATCGGCCACTTTCAGCAAGGTCTGTGGACTCACCAGCGGCAGGTCGGCCGGCAAGACCAGCCAGCCTGGCGCATCGGCTGTGGCACGCACGGCCGCAGACAGCGAATCGCCCATTCCGGGGTGGCCCGCATCTTCCAGATGCCAGGGCAGGCCGCTGGCGCGGACGGCGGCCAGTGTGTGTTCCAGCACGGTGCTGCCGCCCAGCGGCGCGGCGAGCTTGTGCATTGCGCCGCCCGACGCGCGGAAACGCTCGCCACGGCCCGAGGCGAGGATGATCACGCAGGGGCGGCCTTTGAAGTCTCTGAGCATGCGCAACTCTAGCGCAGCAAATGGGAGGTCGGGCGCAGGCACAATGCAGGCCATGAGCAGCATTTCCACCTCGATCGCCGATCTGCGCAAAAGCTACGAGCGCGCGGAACTCAGCGAATCGGCCTCCCTGGCCGATCCGCTGCAGCAGTTTGACCAATGGCTGCAGGAAGCCCTGAGCGCCCAGGTGCCCGAGCCCAATGCGATGACGCTGGCCACCGTGGGCGGCGACCTGCGGCCCAGCACACGCATCGTGCTCATCAAGGGCTATGACGAGCGCGGCCTGGTCTGGTACACGAACTACGACAGCCGCAAGGGCCAGCAACTGGCGGGCAACCCCTTTGCCGCGCTGCAGTTCCACTGGGTGGAGCTGGAGCGCGTGGTGCGCATCGAAGGTCGGGTGGAAAAGGTCAGCGAGGCCGAAAGTGACGCCTACTTCAACAGCCGTCCGCTGGACTCTCGCATTGGCGCCTGGGCCAGCCCGCAAAGCCAGGTCATCAGCGGGCGCAGCGTGCTGGTGGCCAATGCAGCCAAGTACGGCGCGCAGTTCCTGCTGAACCCGCCACGCCCGCCGCATTGGGGTGGATTCAGGCTGGTGCCCGAGCGCTGGGAATTCTGGCAAGGCCGCAAGAGCCGGCTGCACGACCGCCTTTGCTACCAGCTTGAAGCTGGAACCTGGCTGCGCCAGCGCCTGGCGCCCTGATCCCCTCGATTGCTGGCGCTGCTGAAACCCGTCAGCCCGGCAGACGCTGGGCCAGCCACAGCATCAGCGGCACGGTAAGCAGGGCCAGCGCCGTGGACATCGCGATGCTGGCGGACACCTCCTCCTGCATCACGCCATAGCGCTGCGTGAACAGGAACACGTTGGCCCCCACGGGCAATGCAGCCGCCGTGAACATCACGACCACCGGCAGGCCACCCAGGCCGAAGGCCCAGGCCAGCGCCAGCAGCAGCAGCGGATGCACCAGGTTCTTGACCAGCGCGATGCCAGCAGCCTCTCGCAAGTTCTGGCCCACCCTGGTGTAGGCCAGGGTCACGCCGACCAACAGCAGCGCCATGGGGCCCAGCGCCTGGCCCAGGACCTGCAGGGACCGGTCCGCCACTTCGGGCAGCACCAGCCCAGTCTGAGCGAACAGCAAGCCAGCGAGTATGGGCAGCGGCACAGGATGCACGATGCCGTTGCGCACGGCCTGCAGCACCGTGCGCCACATGGGGCGCGGTGCGCTTTGGCCGCAGCGCTGGCGCTCGTGGGCCTCGGCCAGCTCGAACACGATGGTGGCTGCGGTCAGCAGGATCAGCGCATGCAGCGAGACCAGGGTGAACAACGTGACAAGCCCTTCCTCCCCGTAGACCAGCCCCACCAGCGGCACGCCGATCATGACGGTGTTGCTGAACATATTGGCCAGCCCCCGCGCGGCCGAGCGCGTGGAAAAGCCGCCCAGCACCATGGACACCACGAAGATCAGCGCAGTCGCCAGGAAATACAGGGCCACGGGCTGAAAGTCCAGCTCCTGTACCCGCACCGCACCCATGGTGCGAAACAGCAGCGCCGGCGTAAGCACCAGAAACACAAGGTTGGACAAATCCTTGATGGCGGTGGCACGCACCCAGGCCAGCCGGGCGGCAAGAAAGCCCGCGCCTATGCAAAGAATGACAGGGATGAGGGAGGCAAAGACGGGAGAGTTCACTGAAGCAGGACCGGGAAGCTGCGCCTGCGCAGGCTTGCGGCGCGCGCAGATTATGCGCCGCAGACCCGGCCCTGCCTCGTTCAGGCGTCGTCCCGGGCCTCGAAGGCCCGGCCAGCCTCCACGGACGTGCCAAGGCTCAGATTCATGCCGAACAGCCCCCCTTTTCTGGCGACTTGTCGCCACTGACATTCATCAGTCGATAACAAGGTTGCCACTCAACTTCATGTAAGTTACATTGAACATCCCTATTGGTTGATTCGTTTTGCTCTAGACGCCCATGACTTCATCACCATCCCAGGCACCCGCTGCCGGCAAGCCGCCGTCCACTGTCCCCGACGGACTGGCCCTGTTCCGGCATTGGCTGGAAACCGAGGGCACCAAGGGCTGGGATGCCCTGGACACGGCGCCCGACAGCGGCTACGAAAAGGTATGGCGTGCCTGGCTGCGCAGCCTGGGCGATGCGGGCATGCCAGCCAGAGAAAGTTCCCCCTCCCCCACCACGCCGAAAGGCAAAGTCAATGCAAAGGCCCGCGCCTGGCAACAGGCCACCGCCGTGGATGTCCAGAATTTCCTGCGCCCGCGCGAAGGCCAGTTGTCGGGCCACCAGCCCGGCCGCCGCATCAGCGAGGTCACGCGCAGGCGCTACTGGCGCCTGCTGGAGCGCATCTACGACCATGCGCTGGACCACGGCTGGGTCAGCGCCAATCCCGCCGCAGGGCTGGCGCCACAGGAGCGCCCCCCTGCCGAAGACGGCCAGGGCCATTGCCTTCCCGCTCCGCTGTGGAATGCCCTGCCCCGCCACATTCCGGTGGCAGATGGCTTTCAGTCGGCGCGCGACCGCGCCATCTTGCTGCTGCTGTACGAACTGGCGCTGGCGCCCGAGGAGGTGCGCGGCCTGTGCTGGCGCGATGTGCAATGCGCAGGACCAGGCGATGGCCTTCCCTGTCAATTGCATATCGATGGCGCGCGCGCCGCGCAGCAGCGCACGCTGGAGCTGTCGGAAACGGTGGTGAAGGCGCTGCAGGACTGGAAAGGTTTCAGCGCCGGCCAGCGCGGGCCGGAGGCCGTTCAACCCGATGCCACGGTCTTTTATTCGCGTGAGGGGCAGCCGCTGTCGGTGCGCGTGCTGTTCCATGTGGCCTCGCAGCTGATACAGCGTGCCCATGCGGCCCAGCCCGCTTCTGCCCAGAAGGCGCCGCTGCACCGGGTCGGGCCGCAGGTGCTGCGCAACACGGCCATCGTGCAGTGGTTGCGCGCGGGCCGTGCCGAGACCGAAGTGGTGCAGTGGATAGGCGTCGACAGCGCACGCGCCCTGCGCCATCTGCAGCATTACCTGTAGCAGACGGCGCGGGAGCGCAGCGCGGGCAACCCGCCTTAGAACGACACCTTGACGCCCACGGTGATATTGCGCCCCATCAGCGGCGCAGCGTTCTTGATGAACGATGTGTGGGCGAAGGCCAGGCGGTTGGTCAGGTTGTTGCCCTTGATGAAGAACTGCCAGGGCGTGCCGCCCGAGGTGCGCAGCGTGTAGCTGGCCGAGAGGTTGAGCATGCCGTAGCCGTCCGTCTCGGTCTCGTAGGCGGTGACGCGGTTCTGGCGCAGCACCTGCACCCACTCGGCCTGGGCATCCCAGCCCTTGTAGAAGGTGTCCACGCGCAGGCCTACGCGCGCCGCGGGAATGCGCGGCAAGGCGGAGCCGTCTTCCAGCCGCGCACGCACGGCGTCACCGAACAGGGTCACGCCCCACTGGCGCGACAGCTTCTGGCGCACCTGGCCCTCCACGCCGGTGAAGCGTGCGTCGGCCTGGGTGTATTGCAGCAGTTGCAGGCCGTCATGCTCGTCCAGCGTGGCTCCGTAGATGTAGCCCTTGACGCGATGGTGGAAGGCATTGACGCTGAACGTGGTGTCGCCCGAGGTCTTGCGCAGGCCTATGTCCAGTGCCTGGGAGCGTTCACGCTTGAGGTCGGGATTGCCGCGCTCATAGGTGGATGTGGCCATGTGCAGGCCATTGGCATACAGCTCCTCGGCCGTGGGCAGGCGGTTGCCCTGCGTCAGCGAGGCCGACAGGCTGTAGCCCGGGGTGAACTTCCACACCGAGCCCAGCGAGAACGATGTGCCGCTGTGGCTGCGAGAGATGGCGCTTTGCTGGGCATCCACGGTCTGGCGCTCATGGCGCAGCGCAGCCTGCCAGCGCCAGTCCTGCCAGCGGTATTCCTCCAGCAGGTAGATGCTGTTGCGGCGGGTTTCGGTGGGTTGCACATAGGCCTCCTCCCCCTCGGCACTGAATTTGCGCTGCACGGTCTGCAGGCCGATGACGCCGCGCCAGCCGGCGATGGGCTCCAGCTCTGCCTCCACGCGCAGGTCATGGGCGCGGTTCTTGAACGTGGTCGAGACCTGGCCGTCCTCGATCTCGTCATGGCGGTAGTCGGTCCAGCCGCCGCGCACGCGCAACGCCGCAATGCCTGCCGTCGGATTGCGCCATTCGCCGCGCAAATCCCAGCGCTCGCTGTTGAGGTCGACCACCGGCACGCTGCCATGGTCGTGATCGTGTTCTTCGTCGCCATGGTCATGTCCGTCCTCGTCGCCGTGGTCATGGCCGCCGCAGTGCAGATGGTCGCCATGGGTGTGGCAGCCCTCGAAGCTGTGGTTGTGGCCCGGCAGGCCATATCGCGCGGTCTGGCGCGTGTAGGCCAGGCCCAGGTAGCCTTGCGTGCCGATCCAGGACAGGCCCAGGCTGCCCGTATCCGTGCGGTTGAAGCTGCCGCCCACGCGCCCCTGCGACTGGCCGTTGGGCGACCAGCCGCTGCCCACGCGGTAGTCGCCGGCATCGCGCGCCATGCCCTCGGCATGGATGGCCAACTGGCCCGCGCCGCCCGTCAGCGAGAACGCGCCGGCCGTCTCGCCCGCGCCCGTGCTGCCGCGCAGCTGGGCCGAGCCCGTGATGCCGTTCTTGGGAATGGACGTGGGGATCTTGTCGTCCAGGATGTTGACCACGCCGCCCATGGCACCGCTGCCGCCGTAGATCAGCGCCGAAGGGCCGCGCAGCACTTCGATCTGCGTGGCCAGCATGGGCTCGCTGGCCACGGCATGGTCGGGGCTGATGGTGGAGGCGTCATGCAACTCCGAGCCATCGCTGAGGATCTGCACGCGCGGGCCGTCCATGCCGCGGATGATGGGGCGGCTTGCGCCCGCACCGAAATGGCTGGCGTGGATGCCGGGCTCGCCGTCCAGCGTCTCGCCCAGCGTGGCGGCCTGGCGCAGCGTCAGCACATCGCCTTCCAGCACCGTGGCTGGCGTGGACATATCGGCCGAGGTCAGGCCCAGGCCGCTGGCCTTGACCGTCACCTCATTGAGCACAGGCGTGTCGCTGCGCGGGGCATCCGCCTGGGCGCCGGTGGCAGTTCCGGGCGCGGCGGCGACTCCAGCCTCCGCAGGCTCTGCTGCCATGGCCAGCCCTGCCATCGCGGGGCCGAGCACGCCCGCCAGCAGCAGTTGCTGCAGCAGCGGGCGCAGCTTCATCCTCTCCCCCTGCACCTTGGCGTCCTGGTGGTATTGCTTTGTTGTCACTCTCATCACTGGTCTTCCCGGCAGCGACCGGCCACGGCCCGGGGACGTGGGAATGCGGGCGCTGCAAAAAATGGCGTCGGAAACGGACAACCGGGGTGCGCCATGCAGGCGCACGCAGCCATCCGATCGGATATGCATTCAGGATCTGTCCAACCTGGGCACAGCGCCTCTTGCGTGCAATGCAGGAAGGCGCGCGCAAACAGCTTCAATGGACGGGCGCATGCAGCGCCGCCGCCCAAGGTTCAAGCCGCCAGGCGGGCAGTGATGGGATGCGGGGGACCACGCGCATCGAAGAAAGCCGCCAGCACACGGCCATCGCGCACGATGGGCGGCTGGGCGGGCTCGGCCTGCTCGCCCCAGAAAGGCGGCAGCGCCACGGCGGGCGGTGGCCCCGCCATGCCTTCGTGCAACTGGTCCAGCAGTTGGCAGTCCGCCGGGCCGTGGCCCGAGAACAGCGCATGCACCCAGTCGACGGGTGCAGCGCAGGAGGTGGCCACCACCTCGACCGGGCCATGGGCCGTGGCCGAGGCCAGGCCGCCAGCATGCACCACACGGTGCATCTGGCCCAGCAACGGCGCCAGTGCGATGGACCAGACCAGCAACCAGGCCAAAAGCCAACCCCGATTCGGCACGGCACCGCGCAACGCAAGCCGTGAGGCGGGCGCAGGCGAGTGGCGACTCGGGAGTTTGAAGGGCATGGATGAATCAGGAGCAGGTCAGGCAGCGCAGAGTGTATGCGCCAATTGGCGGGGCAGGTTCCAGCATCCCGTCACAAAGACGGGCGACTGCTCACAGCAGTGCACGGCGGGCAATGCCGCGCTCAATGCGCATGGCGCATGCCGCAGAACTTGCCCAGCGCCAGGCCCTTGCAGTCGGCCTGCAGCTGCTTGTGGCATTGCGCATGGTCACGCCCTGCCGCCAGACACTGTGCGGCGGCCTCGTGGGCCTTGGCCATCGAGCGGTGGCGCTCCATGTCGGCACGGGCATGGGCATCCAGTTGCACCGGGCCACCCTGTGCCTTGGCGTCCGCCGGGGTCTTGGCATGGTCATGGTCTTGGCCGTGATCGTGCGCCTGGGCCGCAGCGGCCAGAAAGACAGCGGCCAGGATCAGGGAAACGGAACGGAAGGGGGAAAAAGTCATGCGAGATCCTGAAGGGCTATGCAAGAGAAAAAGGGAAAGGCGGCCACCTCACACGGACGGATCATTCCGGGAGTGCCCGGTGCCGCTGCAGACCTGGCACCGCCCCGTCACCGACACATCGATGGCCTGGCCCTGCAGGCCGCTGGCTGCCAGCGCCTGCCGCAATTGCAGCAAGGCGGCCTGCAGTTGCTCACCGCCCCCGCCTGCCTCGCCGCCCAGACGAAAGGCGCTGTGGCAATCCGCACACTCGAAGTGCGCAGCGGCGTCGCCTTCGCAGGCCGCGCCCTGAAGGGGCCTGCCGTACCGGGCCACGCGTGCCGCATCCACGCTGCGGCGCAACACGCCAGCTGCGGCCAGCCGGTCCAGCAGCCGGTAGACGGTGACGCGGTTGACCTGCACGCCCTGGGCATGCAGGGCGGCTTCCACATCCGCCTCGCTCAACAGCGCATCGGCGCGCGCCTCCCACAGCGCCAGCACGGCCCGCATGGCGCGGGTCGAACGCATGCCGCAAGGCAAGAGCAAGGGGGAGGGAGTCGGCGATGACATGGGCAATGCAAGAGCGGGCTGCAGAGCGCGACAGGACATCGTTATCGCAACCGGGTTGCATTATGCCCGCAAATCACAACCGCTTACACAACCCGCCCACCTGGGCTCATTGCTTGACCCAGCGCGCAAAGGCACCCCGGAATTTCTGCACCTTGGGCCCCACCACGAAGGCGCAGTAGCCCTGGCTGGGATGGTTCAGGAAGTAGTCCTGGTGATAGTCCTCTGCGGGCCAGTAGCTGGCCAGGGGCTGGACCTCGGTCACGATGGGAGCGTCATACGCGCCCGCCTGGGCCAGCTCGGAGATCAGCGTACGTGCGACCTCCGCCTGATGGTCATTCGTGGTGTAGATCGCGCTGCGGTACTGCGTGCCCACGTCGTTGCCCTGGCGGTTGAGCGTGGTCGGATCGTGCGTGCCGAAGAACACGGTCAACAGGTCGCGCAGCGGAATCACAGCAGGGTCGAACTGCACGCGGATGACCTCGGCATGGCCGGTCTGCCCGGTGCAGATGTCTTCGTAGCTGGGATCGTCCAGATCGCCGTTGGCGTAGCCGCTTTGCACGTCGCTCACGCCGCGCACGCGGTCGAAAACGGCTTCGGTGCACCAGAAACAGCCGCCGCCCAGATAAATGGTTTCAGTCGTCATATGCGCCTTTTCTGTGAGAAATCGAAAAAATGACCACACGCAATGCATGCAGGCCGTTGCGCCTACAGGTTAGCCCATGCACAAGCCAGGTGACGACGAACGGTTCTGCGGTTACGATAACTAACCCATCAGTCATTAATTTTCCGTGACCGACTCCCCCGCCTCTTCACCCGCCCCCGCCGAGCCTTCCGGAAAGCGCAGCCGCCGCAAGCACGAGCGTCCGGGCGAGCTGCTGGAAGCCGCGCTCGACCTCTTCGTGGAAAAGGGCTACGCCGCCACCCGCGTCGAAGAGGTCGCCGCCCGGGCCGGGGTTTCCAAGGGCACGCTGTTCCTCTATTTCGCGAGCAAGCAGGAGCTTTTCAAGGCCGTAGTGCGCCACAGCATCGCGGGCCGCTTCGGCGAGTGGAGCGAAGAGCTCGACAACTACTGCGCGCCTTCAACCGATCTGCTGCGCTACTGCTTCAAGTCCTGGTGGGAACGCATCGGCAGCACCAAGGCGTCGGGCATCACCAAGCTCATGCTCAGCGAGGCGGGTAATTTTCCCGAGCTGTCGCAGTTCTATCACCAGGAAGTGGTTCTTCCAGGCCATGAACTGATCCGGCGCATCCTGCAGCGCGGCGTGGAGCGTGGCGAGTTCCGGCCCATGGATCTGGACCTGTCCGTGCACTGCGTGGTCGCCCCGATGATGTTCCTGATGATCTGGAAGCATTCGCTGGGCGGCTGCCTGCCGCACGGCGACTTCGATCCCGAGCGGTTTCTGGAATCCCAGATCGACTACCTGCTGCATGGCATGTGCCAGCCCCTTGCAGCCACCACACCACCCACCTCCCCGCCCACACCATGAAGCGTCGCACCGGCTGGCTGATCGGCCTGGCCTTACTGATCGCCATCGGCGCCAGCGCATGGCGCGCCGCATCCACCCGGCATAGCAAGGAGGCCGCCATTGCCGCGGCCACCCAGCCGCGCGAGATGCCGGTGCGCGTGGGCCCGCAGGAGGTGGTGCAGCTGCAGCCGCGCCAGTTGCAATTGACCGTGCCCGTCAGCGGCGTGGTGCAGGCCGTGCGCAGCGCCGTGGTCAAGGCCTATGTGGCCGGCGAGCTGCGCGGCCTGCAGGTGCGCGAGGGCGACAGCGTGCG
>NZ_JTKZ01000507.1:0-4874 GCF_000799035.1 Delftia sp. ZNC0008 | reverse complement strand
CAGCGTCCAGGGCCAGCAGCGCGACAGTGCCTGGCCACCGAAGCGGCGGCGCAGCAAGGCGCCGCCCCAGCGCGTGCCGGCCAGCAGCAGCGCCGTCAGCGCAAACAGCTGGAAGTCGATGGACACGTACCAGACGCCGGCGGACAGCGACTCCTCGCCCACGATGTTCTGCAGCAGTAGCGCATGCGCCACCAGCTGCCAGAGATCGGGCTCGCCCGACACCGAGGCATGGTCGAACCAGGGCCGCACTGCCGCCGAGACGACGACGGCCACGACCAGGGCCACGGCATAGGGCACGACCAGGCGCACGAAGCGGCGCCCGATGCGCGACCACGGATCGCTGTGCAGGCCGTGGCCTTGCGGCGCCATGCTGGCTGCCGCCAGGTAGCCGCCCAGCACCAGGAAGATCTGCACGGCCATGCGCGCATATTCATAGAGCCAGTCGATGAGGTCCGGCGCGGCCGGATGGGCGATATCGGACATGGGGCCGTAGAAGGCCAGGTGGTGCCAGACGATGGCGGCACAGGCCAGGCCCTTGGTGCAGTCGATCAGCGCACTGCGGCTAGCGTGGGACATGGGGCAATATGCAATCTGCGAACGGGTCGGGAAGCGGGAAGCGGGAGGCGCTGGGCCCGGGCCGCCTGGCCGCAAGCCCGCAAAGGCGCCATTGTGCGCCTTTTGACCGCGTCTTGCAGAAAGCTGACGCACCGCTTTCCAAGCCGCACAGGACATGCCGGCACGCGAAGGCACAATGCATGCCATGACGCAACCCAAACCTCTTCCGGCGTTGAACCGGCAGTTCGTCTCCCACTTCGGCGAGATGGGCAGCCGCTGGGGCATCAACCGCACGGTAGGCCAGATCTACGCTCTGCTGTTTCTTTCGCCCGAGCCGCTCAATGCCGACCAGATCGCCGAGACGCTGGAGTTCTCGCGCTCCAACGTGAGCATGGGGCTCAAGGAATTGCAGGCCTGGCGCCTGGTGCAATTGCGCCACCAGCCCGGCGACCGGCGCGAGTATTTCGAGGCGCCGCAGGATGTCTGGGAAATCTTCCGCCGCCTGGCAGAGGAACGCCGCCGCCGCGAGATCGAGCCCACCCAGTCCATGCTGCGCGCCGCCATGCTGGAGGAAGTCACCACCGAAGAGGAACGCTACGCCCAGCAGCGCATGCGTGACATGTACGAGTTGATCGACCGGCTCATGAACTGGTTCGACGACGTGCAGCGCCTGTCGCCCGAGACCGCCATGCAGCTCATGGGCATGGGCACGGCCGTGACGCGGCTGCTGGATCTGAAGGACCGCATCACGGGCGGCAAGGGCCGCGCCAAGGCGGATGACACCGACGATTGAACCTGGCAAGCCTGCGTACAAAAATGAGCTCCCGAGGGAGCTCATTGTGTTTACAGCAATGCTTCATTGGCGGTAAGCGCGTGCAAAAACTGGCGTAGCCCAAAGCGAGGAACACCGAGCAAGGGCCGCCCCCGCAGCGAGGGTGTCGTCCCCCTCTCGAAGAGAGAGGGGAAGGCGCGAAGCGCCTCAGGGGGAGCTTTATTTCTCCCGGGCCAGGAGTTCGCGGCGCGTGGCCTCGTCGTCCATCAGTTCGTACCACATCGCGTTGAGCACCGCGAAGGCGGCCGCCAGCGGCAGGCCGAGCAACCAGGCGAAGTACCACATGGTGTTGTGTCCTTTCTTGACGTTGAATGTCGTTGCTTGATTCGGTGGATCAGTACGAGTGGCCGCGGCCCTCGATGATGGCCATCGGGTCGACCTTGCCGCGCAGCACGCTGTAGACCCAGCTGGTGTAGGCCACGATGAGGGGCACGAAGATCAGCGCGCACACCAGCATGATGAACAGCGTCACATGGCTGGACGAAGAGTCCCAGACCGTGAGGCTGTGCTGCGGGTTCAGCGACGAGGGCAGGATGAACGGGAACATGGACGCCCCCACGCTGGCGATGATGCCGGCAATGCCCAGGCCGCTGGACAGCAGGGCCAGCCACTCGCGGCGCAGCCACAGGCCCAGCGCCGCCATCAGCGGCATCAGCAGGCCGATGGCCGGCACGGCCCAGAGCACGGGCCGGGCCTGGTAGTTGGCGAACCAGGCGCCCGCCTGCAGCGCAGCCGTCTTGAACAGCGGGTTGGACGGTCCGGTGGTGTTGACCTCGCTGGTGATGCGGTAGCCGTTGAGCGCGGCCAGCCACACGCCGGCCGCCGCGAACAGCACCGTGGTGGCGACGGCCGCCACCATGCCGAGGCGGCGCGCGCGCGCGGCCACATCGCCCTCGGTCTTGAACACCAGCCAGGACGCACCATGCATGAGCAGCATGCACAGCGAGACCAGGCCGGCCAGCAGCGCAAACGGGTTGAGCAGGCCGAAGAACGTGCCCTCGTAGTAGATGCGCATGTCGGGCGCCAGGCGGAAGGGCACGCCCTGCAGCACATTGCCCACGGCCACGCCGAAGATCAGCGCGGGCACCACGCCGGCCATGCACAGCACGGCATCCCAGCGCGCGCGCCAGGCCGGATCCTCGCGCTTGCTGCGGAACTTGAAGGCCACGGGCCGCAGGATCAGCGCCACCAGCGCCGCGAACATGGCCAGGTAAAAGCCCGAGAACGAGACCGCGTACAGCTGCGGCCAGGCCGCAAAGATGGCGCCGCCGCCCAGGATGAGCCAGACCTGGTTGCCTTCCCAGACCGGGCCCAGAGAGTTGATGACGACGCGGCGCTCCACGTCGGTCCTGGCCGCCAGCGGCAGCAGCGCGGCAGCGCCCAGGTCAAAGCCATCGGTGACGGCAAAGGCGATGAGCAGCACGCCCAGCAGGCCCCACCACAGCAGGCGCAGGACGTCGTAGCTGATCAGTTCGTGAAGAATCATGGTGACAATCTCCCTTGGTCATTGCCCGCGGGCGAGTTTTTGCATCAGAGGGAAGTAGGTGGTCAGGTGCGGTGCGCTTTCCTCCTGCGGTCCCTTGCGGATGGCCTTCACCATGAGCTTCATCTCGATGACGAAGAGCACGGAGTAGATGGCGATGAAGCCTGCAATCGTCAGCAGCAGCGTGCCCGCGCCCAGGTTGGAGACGGCCAGCGCCGTGGGCAGCACGCCTTCGATGATCCAGGGCTGGCGGCCCACCTCGGCCACGATCCAGCCGCACTCGGCCGCAATCCAAGGCAGGGGAATGGCGATCACGGCCAGCTTGAGCATCCACGGATGGGCGTCCAGCCTGCGCCGCACCGACAGCCAGAAGAAGGCCGCCGTGAGCGCGATGAAGAACATGCCCAGCCCCACCATGATGCGGAAGGCCCAGAACAGCGGCCCCACGGCCGGCACGGTGTCCCAGGCGGCCTGGGCGATCTGCGCGTCCGTGGCCTGGCGCGGGTCGTCCACGTAGCGCTTGAGCAGCAGCGCGTAGCCCAGTTGCCCGCCCTTGTCCTCGAAGACGGCCTTGGCCTCGGCCGGCACCTGGCCCGTGGGGCCGGCGGCGCGGATGGCCTCCAGCGCGCCATAGGCCTCGATGCCGTTGCGGATGTACTGCTCGGTGCGCTGGACCAGGTCGTTGATGCCGGGGATCTCGGTGGTCAGCGAGCGCGTGCCGATCAGGCCCATGACCCAGGGAATGTGCACGGCATAGTGCGTCTCGCGTGCGGCCTTGTCGGGGAAACCGAAGGCCGTGAAGGCGGCCGGTGCGGGCTCGGTGTCCCACATGGCCTCGATGGCGGCCAGCTTCATCTTCTGGTGCTCCGACGACAGGTAGCCGCTTTCATCGCCCAGCACCACCACCGACAGCGCGGCGGCCAGGCCGAACGAGGTGGCCACCGTCATGGAGCGGCGCGCCAGCTGGATGTGCCGGCCCTTGAGCAGATACCAGGCCGAGACGCCCAGCACGAAGATGGCCGCCGTCACATAGCCTGCCGAGACCGTGTGCACGAACTTGGCCTGGGCCACGGGGTTGGTCAGCACCGCGAAGAAGTCGGTGACCTCCATGCGCATGGTCTGCGGGTTGAACGCCGCGCCCACGGGGTTTTGCATCCAGCCGTTGGCGATCAGGATCCACAGCGCCGAGAAGTTCGAGCCCAGGGCCACGCACCAAGTGGTCACCAGGTGCCCCACCTTGCTCAGGCGGTCCCAGCCGAAGAAGAACAGGCCCACGAAGGTGGCTTCGAGGAAGAAGGCCATCAGCCCCTCGATGGCCAGCGGCGCGCCGAAGATGTCGCCCACGTAGTGGCTGTAGTAGCTCCAGTTCATGCCGAACTGGAACTCCATCACGATGCCCGTGGCCACGCCCATGGCGAAGTTGATGCCGAACAACGTGCCCCAGAACTTCGTCATGTCGCGCCAGATGGTGCGGCCCGTCATCACGAAGACGGTCTCCATGATGGCGATGATCACGGCCAGGCCGATGGTCAGCGGCACGAACAGGAAGTGGTAGAGCGCCGTTACCGCGAACTGCAGCCGCGATAGATCGACGATGTCGAGGTCCATGGTGAGATCCTTTCTCTCGGGGGTACTTGGTGAAATCCTTGATCAGCCGTCCTGCCGCAGGCGCGCCAGGGCCGCCTCGAACGGCGGTGTGCCGCGCAGCGCCTCGGACACCACGCGGCCCTGCTCCACCCACAGCAGCCGGTCGGCCAGTTGCGCCTCCCGCAGCTTGTGGGTGGCCAGCACCAGGGTGCGGCCCCGGGCTGCACTGTCCAGCCGCACCAGCAGGTCGGCGGCCGTGCGTGCATCCAGGCCCTCGGTCACTTCGTCCAGCAGCCAGCAGCGCGCGGGGCTCAGCAGCAGCCGTGCCAGCGCCAGGCGCCGTGCCTGGCCGCCGGACAGGCCCAGCCCGCCCTCGCCCAGCCGCGTGTCCAGGCCCTGCGCCATGGCGCGCACATC
>NZ_JTKZ01000374.1:0-14371 GCF_000799035.1 Delftia sp. ZNC0008 | reverse complement strand
GTGCAGTACCGAACTCAGGCCTTGAGCCGCTAGCTTCCAACCGTCCAACTTCTTGGGGTCAGTTCATGCCGGGCGTTTTCTTTGGTCAGCACGCGGATAACGCGGCAGTCAACGCAGTTGCGCGATGGCCAGTGCGGCCTCTGGTACCAGGCAGGGGCCCCGATAGATCAGGCCGCTGTAGATCTGGACCACATCGGCGCCCGCCCGGATCTTGCTGACCGCATCTTCGCCGCTGAGAATGCCTCCCACGCCGATGATGGGGTAGCGGCTTCCCAGCGCAGAGCGCAGTTGGCGGATGACCTGGTTGCTGGCCTCCAGCACCGGCGCGCCGGAAAGGCCGCCCGTTTCTTCGGCGTGGGGCAGGCCCTTGACGGCATCCCGGCTGATCGTGGTGTTGGTGGCGATCACGCCGTCCATGCCGTGGCGCTGCAGCGTGGTGGCGATGACGCCGACCTGCTCCTCATCCAGGTCGGGTGCGATCTTCACGAACACCGGCGCCCGCTTGCCGTGCTGCGTGGCCAGTCGCTCGCGCCGCTCGGCAATCGCTCCCAGCAAGGCATCCAGCGCTTCGTCGCTTTGCAGGGCACGCAGATTCTTGGTGTTGGGCGAGCTGATGTTCACCGTCACGTAGTCGGCATGCGGGTAGACGCCATCGAGCGCCTTGAGGTAGTCGCTGGTGGCTTCTTCGATGGGCGTGCTGGCGTTCTTGCCGATGTTCAGCCCCAGCAGCATGGGCTTGCCCATGGCGCGGGCCTGTGAGCGCTTGACGTTGCTCAGGAATGCATCGAGGCCTTCGTTGTTGAAGCCCAGTCGGTTGATCAGCGCATTGCGTTCGGGGATGCGGAACATGCGCGGCTTGGGGTTGCCGGGCTGCGCGCGCGGAGTCACGGTGCCCACCTCGACGAAGCCGAAGCCCATGGCGGCCAGCGCATCGATACAGCGTGCGTTCTTGTCCAGGCCTGCAGCCATGCCGACGCGATTGGGGAACCTGAGTCCGGCAAGCTCGACGGGATCACTCACCATGGGTTGGGCCCAGGCCTGCTGCAGGAGCGTGTTCTGCCCCTTTGCCATCAGGTTCATCGTGAGATCGTGGGCGGATTCGGGGTCCATGCCGAAGAGAAAGGGACGGGTCAGGGCGTAGGGGATCAAAGACATGGGGATAATCGAAGGATTACCTGGATTTTCCCTCATGACGACATCTGCTGCCTCTTTTTCCCAAGATGAACTCAAAGCCCTGGTCGGGCAAGCCGCTCTGGCCTACGTAGTGCCCGGCGAAATCGTCGGCGTCGGCACGGGCTCGACGGTCAACAAGTTCATCGATGCGCTGGCCACCATCAAGGACCAGATCCCTGGGGCCGTGTCCAGCTCCGTGGCCAGCACCGAGCGCCTGAAGGCGCTGGGCATCAAGGTGCTGGATGCCAACGAGGTGGACCGCCTGTCGGTATACATCGATGGCGCCGACGAGATCGACGGCCGGGGCTACATGGTCAAGGGCGGGGGCGCGGCACTGACGCGCGAGAAAATCGTTGCGGCGCTGGCCGAGCGCTTTGTCTGCATCGCCGATGCCTCCAAGCGCGTCGAGGTGCTGGGAGACTTTCCGCTGCCGGTGGAGGTGATTCCCATGGCTGCTGCCCAGATTGCCCGGCGTTTCGAGGCCAGGGGTGGCCGGGCCGAGATCCGCATGAAGGACGGCGCTCCTTTGGTGACGGACAACGGCCAGCACATTCTTGATGTGCGCGGCCTGAAGATTGCTGAGCCGCTGGCCTTTGAGTCCGAGGTCAACCAGTGGCCCGGCGTGGTCACCGTGGGCGTTTTTGCGCACCAGAAGGCATCGGTCTGCCTGCTGGGCACGCCTGAAGGCGTGCAGACGCTCGACTACTGAGGCAGGAACCCGGTCCTGGCCTCTCGGCTGCTAGCCGATGCTCTCGAACACCGCAGCGCCTGCGGTCCAGACGAGCAGGGCCATACCACCGAGACACAGCGCGCGCAATGAGGCTTGCGTGCGCTGTTTTTTGATGCGCTGAATGAGCCAGGTGACGGCCGCCAGCCCGGCGTAGATGGCAAAGAAGCCAGCCGTCGTCATGTAGTAGGCCAGGCGGTTGAGACCGTTGCCCAGGCCTCCGTCATGCATGAACCACAGCGTGATCAGGCAGGGCACCAGCACCAGGCAGGTTAGCCGCAACGGCTCTCGCCACGAAGGCCTTGCCACCAGTACCCACCCGATGAGCGCAGGCAGGCCCACAAGAGTGCCCAGCCTGGCCAAGGTCCAGGCCACGTCGGACAGCATGGAATCCACGGCCGGGCTCCTGACTGCGGCAGTGTCTGCCTAGAAGCTCAGGCCTGCGGGGTTGTCGCTGGTGCGTGCACCAGGCGCGGGGGCGGGTATGGGGGCGCGCCTGTTTGCCTGCTCCACGGCGGTGGGTGCTGCGGCGGGCGCTGATGCGGCGGGTGCGGCAGGCTTGGGTGTGGTCAGGGGCTGCGCGGGTGGCCGCTTGTACTGGGCAGGCAGCTGGGAGCTTGCGGGGTAGCCTGCGGCATCCAGGTACTGCGTCCATTCGCTGGAGGAGAAGCCGGTCAGAAACTGCTTGCCGATGGTGGCAAACGGCAGTCCGGTCTGCCCGCTGAGCTTGTTCAGGGCTGCCGCGTCCGCCTCGGTCTGCACCAGGCGCTCGGCATAGGGGATGCCCCGGGACTGCAGCAACTGACGAGCGCTATCGCAAGGCGTGCAATCGGACGAGGAGTACAGCGTCACTGGAAAGCGGCTCGCAATCTGGCGCAGCGCATAGGGCAGGCCTGCGTTGCTGTCCGAGGCGCCCGCCACTGCCTGGGCGGCGGGCGCTGCCTGCTGCTGTGCGCTTTGGGCGGGGCGGTCCGAGAAGGTGACTTTTCCATCCGGCCCGACGATACGGTAGACCTGCTGTGCGGCGGCTGGCAGCGCGGCGGCAAGGCAGGCGAGGGCGAGGCATGGCATCAGGTGGCGCAGGGCGCCGTGGCCAAGGCTGGGAGAAGACTGCATGGACGATCTCGGTTTCGGAAGAAGGGTTTCGTGCCGGGGCGGCGACCACTCGCCGGATGGATGCCCGCACAGGAGTGCCTGCAAGCATAGCGTGCCATTCATCCTGGGCCATCTTCTGGAGTCGCAGGATGTGGCTGCGCGCATCCGGTGGAGTTGCCGGGCCAGGAAAAAGCGCCCCATCGGGGCGCTGCAGACCGGGTTGCCAGGCTCAGGCCTCGGCCATGCCCTGGTGGCGCAATAGCGCGTCCAGCTGGGGTTCGCGGCCACGGAAGGCCTTGAACGACTCCATCGCCGGGCGGGATCCGCCGGCTTCAAGAATGGCCTCGCGGTAGCGGCGGCCTGTCTCGGGGTTGGGGGTTCCATCGGCCAGCATGGTTTCCTCGAAGGCCGCATAGGCATCCGCCGAGAGGACTTCGGCCCACTTGTAGCTGTAGTAGCCCGCTGCGTAGCCGCCTGCAAAGATGTGGCTGAAGGTATGGGCCGAGCGGCTGTAGGCGGGCGAGGGCAGCACGGCCACTTCGGCGCGAACCTGGGCCAGCAGCGGCATGATGTCGGCCTTCGGATCGTGCTCGGTGTGCAGCAGCATGTCGAACAGCGAGAACTCGATCTGGCGCAGCGTCTGCATGCCCGACTGGAAGTTCTTGGCCGCGATCATCTTGTCGTACAGTGCGCGCGGCAGTGGCTCGCCCGTGTCCACGTGGGCGGTCATGTGCTTGAGCACTTCCCACTCCCAGCAGAAGTTTTCCATGAACTGGCTCGGCAGTTCCACCGCGTCCCATTCCACGCCCGCGATGCCCGAGACATCGCGCTCGTTGACCTGGGTCAGCATGTGGTGCAGGCCATGGCCTGTCTCATGGAACAGCGTGATCACGTCATCGTGCGTGAGCAGGGCCGGCTTGCCGTCAACGCCGGTGGCAAAGTTGCAGACCAGGTGCGCGACCGGCGTCTGCAGCTTGTGGCTGTCGGGGCGCAGCCAGCGGGTGCGTACATCGTCCATCCAGGCGCCGCCGCGCTTGCCCGAACGTGCGGGCTGGTCCAGGTAGAACTGGCCGACCAGTTGGGGGCCTTGCGGCGTGCTGCGCTCGATGCGATAGAACTCGACAGCGGGATGCCACACCGGCGCCACGTCGCGGCGGATGGCCACGTCGAACAGCGTCTCCACGATCTTGAACAGGCCGGCCAGCACCTTGGGGGCGGGGAAATATTGCTTGACCTCTTGCTCGCTGAAGGCATAGCGCGCTTCCTTGAGCTTTTCCGAGATATAGGCCCAGTCCCAGGGCTGGGGATCGGCCAGGCCCAGTTCCTTGCGTGCAAAGCTGCGCAGGTCGGCGACATCCTTTTCGGCATAGGGGCGGGCGCGGTGCGCGAGGTCACGCAGGAAGTCGATCACCTGCTGCGGCGAATGCGCCATCTTGGGAACCAGCGAGATCTCGCCGAAGTTGCGGTAGCCCAGCAGCTGCGCCTCTTCCTTGCGCAGGGCCAGTATTTCGGAAATGTTGGCCGTGTTGTCGAAGCGGCGGGCATCGCCCTCTGCCTGGTCGGAGGCGCGTGTCACATAGGCGCGGTAGAGCTTCTCGCGCAGCGCGCTGCTGGTGGCGAACTGCATCACGGGCAGGTAGCAGGGCATCTTCAACGTGAGCTTGAAGCCTTGCTTGCCTTCGGCTTCGGCGGCGGCACGGGCTGCCTGGCACACGTCCTGGGGCACACCGTCCAACTCATCGGCCGTGGCGTAGTAGGCAAAGGCATCGGTGGCATCCAGCGCGTTCTCGCTGAACTTCTGCGTGAGTTCGGCCGAGCGTTCCTGAATCTTGGCAAAGCGCAGCTTGGCTTCACCCTGCAGCTCCGCGCCAGACAGCACGAAATTGCGCATGGCATGGTCCCAGGCGGCGCGCTGCTCCACGTTGAGCGTGGCAGGGTCGATGGCCTTGTACTTGGCGTACAGCCGCTCGTCGGCGCCCAGGCGCGTCCAGAACTCGGTGACCTTGGGCAGGGATTCGTTGTAGGCAGCGCGCAGCTCGGGTGTGTCGGCCACGCTGTTGAGGTGGCTGACGGCGCCCCAGGCGGTCCCCAGCTTCTCGGTGGCGACATCGAGCACGGCGGAGATCGAATCCCAGCGCGCGGGGAAGTCAGGTGCCGTGACGGTCTCCAGGGCCTCGCAGGCCCCGGTCAGAAGATGGTCGATGGCCGGGCCGACGTCGGCGGGGCGGATGCGATCGAACAGGGGCAGGTCGGAGGATTCGAGGAGGGGATTGCTCATGCGTGTCAGATGCCGTCGGGTGCATTGAAATCAAGCGGCTCCCCGGGGAGCCGCCCGATGCTTGTCAGCTCCTGGTCAGCCGGCGGCGCGCTCGGCCGCCTCCATGGTGTTGACCAGCAGCATGGTAATCGTCATGGGGCCGACGCCGCCCGGCACGGGGGTGATGAAGCCGGCCACTTCCTTGACGCCGTCAAAGTCCACGTCGCCGCAGAGCTTGCCTTCGTCGTTGCGGTTCATGCCCACGTCGATGACCACGGCGCCAGGCTTGCACATGTCTGCGGTCAGCACATTGCGCTTGCCCACGGCGGCGACCACGATGTCGGCCTGGCGCGTCATGGCGGCCAGGTCCGCCGTGCCGCTGTGGCAGATGGTGACGGTGGCATTGGCGGCCAGCAGCATCATGGCCATGGGCTTGCCGACGATGTTGGAGCGGCCGATGACCACGGCGTGCTTGCCGCGCAGGTCCTTCATGCCGATGGATTCGAGCATCTTCATGCAGCCATAGGGCGTGCAGGCCTTGAAGCCGACTTCGCCCACCATCAGCGCGCCGGCGCTGGCCACGTGAAAGCCATCCACATCCTTGAGCGGCGAGATGGTCTCGATGACCTTGTGGTCGTCGATGTGGGCGGGCAGCGGCAGCTGGACCAGGATGCCGTGGATGTCGGGGTCGTTGTTCAGCGCCTCGACGCGGGCCAGCAGTTCGGCTTCTGTCATCGAGGCGTCGTACTTCTCCAGCACGGAATGAAAGCCTGCGTCCTCGCAGGCCTTGACCTTGTTGCGCACATAGACCTGGGAGGCCGGGTTGTCGCCGACCAGGACCACGGCCAGGCCGGGCGTGGTCCCTCGGGCCTTCAGGGCAGTGGCGCGCTGTGCGACTTCGGCACGCAGTTGGCGGGAGAGGGCGTTGCCGTCGATGAGTTGGGCTGTCATTGCAGTGGATACCAAAATAAAAATGCTGCTAGGGCTTGTTGGTCAAGCGCTAGCAGCCCTTTGAAGAAAGCAGGGGATGGCGTCGGTGCTTATCCTGCGACGGCCGCCTTGGCCGCCGCAGCGGTCTGGCCCTGGCCCAGGGCGATCTTGAGCAGGTCGGCCACAGTGTTGGCGTTGAGCTTTTCCATGATGTTGGCGCGGTGCGCCTCCACGGTCTTGATGCTGATGCCCAGGTCGTCGGCGATCTGCTTGTTCAGGCGGCCGGCGACGATGCGCTCGAGCACCTGGGCTTCGCGGCTGGTCAGCTTGGCCAGCAGGGCGTCGCGGCTGGCGGCCTGCTGGTGGCCGGCAAAGGCTTCGCGGGCATGGTCCAGCATGCGCTCGACCAGGTTCAGCAGTTCTTCCTCGTTGAACGGCTTCTGGATGAAGTCCAGTGCGCCCTTCTTCATGGTGTTCACCGCCATGGGCACGTCACCGTGGCCGGTGATGAAGACGATGGGCAGGGGAGACTTGCGTTCGATCAGTCGGTCCTGCAGTTCCAGGCCGGTCATGCCGCCCATGCGGATGTCGACGATGAGGCAGGCGATTTCGCGTGGGTCGTAGCGCGAGAGGAAGGTCTCGGCCGAGTCGAAGCAGCGCACACGATAGTCCTTGCCCTCCAACAACCATTGCAGCGAATCACGAACCGCTTCGTCGTCATCAACTACGTACACAGTGCCTTTTTTGGGGATCAAGCTCATGCAATCGTCCTTGTTGTGGGTTCAATGGTCGCTGCCGGCGTTGTCGCGTCGCCCGGCGGGGCCAGCGGCAGCCAGAATGAAAATCGGCAGCCGACAACCTCGGAACCATTGTAGAGGTTCTCGGCACGCATACGGCCCTGGTGGGACTCGACAATGCTGCGGCACAGATTCAGGCCCATGCCCATACCTTCGCTCTTGGTGGTGAAGAAGGCCTCGAAGAGGCGCTCCAGCACCTCGGGCGGCAAGCCCTTGCCGGTGTCCTGCACGTTGAATTCGATGACGCGCTGGTCCTCGATGGTGCGCGGCACCACGCGCAGTTCCACGTTGCGCTGGTGGCTGGGGCGGCCCGATTGCTCGATGGATTCGGCGCCGTTCTTCATGAGGTTGACCAGCACCTGCTCGATGAGGATGGTGTCGGCCATGATGGCCGGCATGCGCTCGGCCACGTGGTAGGTCAGCTGTACATTGCGGCGGCGCAGCTCGATGCCGGCCAGCTCCACCGCCTCGCTGACCATGTCGGTGACCTGGGCCAGGGTGCGGTTGGGTTCGCTGCGCTTGACGAAGGAGCGTATGCGCAAAATGATCTGGCCCGCGCGCTGCGCCTGGTGGGCGGTCTTCTCCAGCGCGAACTTCATCTGCTCCTCGGTCAGCGTGCCTTTTTCGAGGCGCGTGAGCATGCCGCTGCAGTAGTTGCTGATGGCGGTCAGCGGCTGGTTGAGTTCGTGGGCCACGCTGGAGGCCATCTCGCCCATGGTGATCAGGCGGCTGACGGACTGGGCGTGCTCGGCCTGGCGATCGGCCTGCTCCTCGGCCAGGCGGCGCGGCGTGATGTCGGTGGCGATCACCATCTGCGCCAGGCGTCCGTCCACCCAGCTCAGGTAGCGCGAGCGCACTTCCAGCCACTTGCCCAGTTCGGGCAGATAGATCTCGGCGTTCTCGCTGCGTGCGCTGGTCAGCGAGTCGGTGGGCAGGCCCATCAGGCCATCCTCATCGTCCATGCCCTGCGGCTGAGAGCGCACGGGCAGCACGCCGGCCTGGGCGACGAGCTGCAGATGGCCATCGGTCTGCGAGCCGAACCATTGCCGGTACAGCTTGTTGGCGAACAGCAGCTCGGCGCTGCCAAGCGGGGCGACGGACACCGAGGCGTCCAGCGCCTCCAGCACGATGGTGAAGCGCTCATAGGAGGCCGACAGTTGCTCGCGGATGCGGTTGGGCTCGGTGATGTCGGTCATGGACGACATCCAGCCCGTGTGCTGGCCATGGGCGTCGATCAGCGGCGAGACATACAGGCGCGCATCGAACTGCGTGCCGTTCTTGCGCTGCACGCGCACCTGAAAGCCCCCGACGATGGTCTTGCCCGAAAGCTCTTCGCGCAGCTTGGAGTGCAGGTTGTCGTAGTCGTTGTCGGGCCAGTAGGAATAGGGCGGCATCTGGCCGACGAGTTCGGATTCGCTCCATCCCGTCATCTGGCAGAAGGCGGCGTTCACGTAGGTGATGCGGCCTTGCAGGTCCAGCGCGCGCATGCCGGTGAGCACCGAGTTCTCCATGGCGCGGCGGAAATTGGTTTCGGCAACCAGGGCTTCCTGCGCGCGCTGGCGGCGTCGCGTGTGGCGCCAGGTGGCCAGCAGCAGCCATGCCGTCATCGCGCTGAGCGTGCCCACCAGCCAGAACAGGCCGCTGCCCACCACGCCCAGCGAGGTGCGGTAGGCCTGTGCGCGCAGCACCAGACTGTTGCCCACGGGGGCGACCGGAGCCTCGTCCTCATTGGCCACCGTGCGCCAGCGCAGCAGGTCGGTGGCATTTTGCTTGCGCGGCGTCAGCGGTGTGCCGGCCAGAACCTGGCCCCGGCTGTCGAGCATGGTCATGGCATAGCGGGCCATGATTTCGGTGGGCGTGCCGTAGCGCAGCAGGCTGTCCACGGAATACTCGCCCAGCAGCTCGCCGATGTAGCGGCCGTCCTGCGCCAGCGGCACATGCAGCTGCAGCAGCGGCGCGGCCTCGCCCTTGTGGGCCAGGCCTTGCACGTAGATGGGCTGCTGCATCTCGCGCGCGAGCTGGTAGGCCTCCAGGGCGTCACCGGCGCGCAGGACCTCGCGGGGGATGCGCAACTGGTCGCTGCTCACGGTGGGGGCGGACTGGCTGGCCAGAATGCGGCGTTGGGAGTCGATCCAGGTGATGGACTGCAGTTCGGGATACTGGCTGATGAGCGCTTCCGCGCGGCTGGCGAAATCGGACTCGGCCAGATCGTGGTTGCTGATGTCGCGCGCCATGCGCATCAGTTGCTCCTGGCGCTCCAGCAGGCGCAGGCGCACGCGCTGCTGGGCATATTCCACGTCGCGGTGCAACGCTTCCTTCTCGCGGTCGATCTCCTCCATGCGCAGATACCAGAACGACGCGACGATGGCGGCCATGAACATCAGTACGGCGGCCAGCGGGGCGAGTGCCGCAAAGCGGTCCTGGCGCGTGGGGGAAAGACTGCGCCACCAGCTGCGCCACCAGCGCACTGGCGCGGCCACGCCTGCCATGGGGGCAGGGCTGTGCGTGCCGTGCTCGGAAGGGGAGGATTGCATGCGCCCAGTGTAGGGGAGAGTCTGACTGTTTTTAAGGAGTATTGGAGTCGCCACGCAGGCGCTTCGGCGACGTTCTTTGAGGTCTTCACTGTATGTGCGTTTGCAGCAAAATTTCAAATTATGAAATCAAAAAGCACCATTTGAAATTCGAAAAAAGTATGCGACACTCGCCGAGCATTGAGGCAGTGAATCGGTATCTTCAAGTTCGCCAGACAGGGTCTGTGCCGCGCAAGGCGTGGTGAACTACCCGCCTGCGATGGCGCGCTGCGCCGCTCACTGGTTCGACCCCAAGACGCTACCTTCTGCAAGGAGACATTCCCATGACAGCTCAGACTGACCCGCAAGGCAATGCAGGCGTTCCCGCCGGCCTGGACCAACAAGAATCGCGCGAATGGATGGACGCACTGTCGGCCGTCATCGACCGTGAAGGCGCTGAATATGCGCACAAGCTGATCGAGGACCTGCTCGAACATGCACGCCAGAACAGCGTGGACATGCCCTTCTCGGCCAACACCGGCTACGTGAACACCATCGAGGCCTCGCAGGAAGCGCGCTGTCCCGGCAACCTGGAAATCGAAGGCCGCCTGCGCGCCTACATGCGCTGGAACGCCATGGCCATGGTGGTCAAGGCCAACCGCCTGCACCCACCCGAAGGCGGTGACCTGGGTGGCCACATCGGCTCCTTCGCTTCGCTGGCCAACATGTTTGCGGCCGGCTTCAACCACTTCTGGCACGCCGAAAACGAAAACCACGGTGGCGATTGCCTGTACATCCAGGGCCACGTCTCGCCCGGCATCTATGCCCGCGCCTATCTGGAAGGCCGCATCTCCGAAGAGCAGCTGCTGAACTTCCGCCAGGAAGTGGACGGCAAGGGCCTGTCCAGCTACCCGCACCCCAAGCTGATGCCCGAGTTCTGGCAGTTCCCCACGGTGTCCATGGGCCTGGGCCCGCTGATGGCCATCTACCAGGCGCGCTTCCTCAAGTACCTGCACGCCCGCGGCATTGCCGACACCGAAAACCGCAAGGTCTGGGTCTTCTGCGGCGACGGGGAAATGGACGAGGTCGAGTCGCTGGGTGCGATCTCCCTGGCCGCCCGCGAAAAGCTGGACAACCTGATCTTCGTGATCAACTGCAACCTGCAGCGCCTGGACGGTCCGGTGCGCGGCAACGGCAAGATCATCCAGGAACTCGAGGGCGAGTTCCGCGGCTCCGGCTGGAACGTCATCAAGCTGCTGTGGGGCAAGGGCTGGGACGAGCTGCTGGCCAAGGACAAGGACGGCGTGCTCAAGAAGATCATGGCCGAGTGCAACGACGGCGACTACCAGTCGTTCAAGGCCAATGACGGCGCCTACGTGCGCAAGAACTTCTTCGGCCGCGATCCGCGCGCGCTGAAGATGGTCGAGCACATGAGCGACGACGAGATCTGGAACCTGCGCCGCGGCGGCCACGATTCGCAGAAGGTCTATGCGGCCTTCCATGCGGCCAACTCGCACAAGGGCCAGCCCACCGTGCTGCTGGTCAAGACCGTCAAGGGCTTCGGCATGGGCAAGATCGGTGAAGGCAAGAACACCGTTCACCAGACCAAGAAGCTGGGCGACGAGGACATCAAGGCCTTCCGCGACCGCTTCAACATCCCGATTCCCGACAGCCAGATCGCCGACCTGCCTTTCTACAAGCCGGCCGACGACACGCCGGAAATGCGCTACCTGCACGAGCGCCGCAAGGCCCTGGGCGGCTACCTGCCGCACCGCCGCGTCAAGGCCAGCGAGCAGTTCACGGCGCCTGCGCTGGACACCTTCAAGGCCATCCTCGAAGCCACGCCCGAAGGCCGTGAGATCTCGACCACGCAGGCCTATGTGCGTTTCCTGACGCAGCTGCTGCGCGACAAGGAAATCGGCCCACGCGTCGTGCCCATCCTGGTGGACGAGGCACGTACCTTCGGCATGGAAGGCCTGTTCCGCCAGATCGGCATCTACAACCCCGCTGGACAGCAGTACACCCCGGTCGACAAGGACCAGGTGATGTACTACCGCGAGGACAAGGCTGGCCAGATCCTGCAGGAAGGCATCAACGAAGCCGGCGGCATGAGCAGCTGGATCGCGGCAGCCACGAGCTACAGCACGAGCAACCGGATCATGATCCCGTTCTACGTGTACTACTCGATGTTCGGCTTCCAGCGCATTGGTGACCTGGCCTGGGCGGCCGGCGACATGCAGGCGCGCGGCTTCCTGCTGGGCGGCACTTCGGGCCGCACCACGCTGAACGGCGAAGGCCTGCAGCACGAAGACGGCCACAGCCACATCCTGGCCAACACCATTCCCAACTGCGTGAGCTACGACCCGACCTTCGCCCACGAAGTCGCCGTGATCATGCAGGACGGCCTGCGCCGCATGGTGCAGGAGCAGGAAAACGTCTTCTACTACATCACGCTGCTCAACGAGAACTACGCCATGCCCGGCCTCACGCCTGGCACCGAGCAGCAGATCATCAAGGGCATGTACCTGTGCAAGCCCGGCCAGAAGGTGCCGGAAAGCGGCCTGCGCGTGCAGCTGCTGGGATCGGGCACCATCCTGCGCGAATCCTTCTTCGCCCAGGAACTGCTGCTGGCCGATTGGGGCATTGCCGCCGACGTGTGGAGCTGCCCCAGCTTCAACGAACTGACCCGCGACGGCCAGGAAGCCGACCGCTGGAACCTGCTGCATCCGCTGGAAACGCAGAAGGTGCCCTTCGTCACGCAGCAGCTGCAGTCGCACAATGGCCCGGTGATCGCATCCACCGACTACATGAAGGCCTACGCCGAGCAGATCCGTCCCTATATGCCCAAGGGCCGCACCTACAAGGTGCTGGGCACCGACGGCTTCGGCCGTTCGGACTTCCGCCGCAAGCTGCGCGAGCACTTCGAGGTGGACCGCCACTACATCGTGGTCGCCGCACTGCGCGCGCTGGCCGAAGAAGGCAAGATCAACGCCACCACCGTGGCCGAGGCGATCGCCAAGTACGGCATCAAGGCCGACAAGATCAACCCGCTGCACGCCTGAGTAAGAACGGGAGACACCTATGGCATTGGTAGACATTCAAGTTCCGGACATCGGCGATTTCGATGAAGTCGGTGTGATCGAAGTGCTGGTCAAGGCCGGCGACCAGATCAAGGCCGAGCAATCGCTGATCACCGTCGAGTCCGACAAGGCATCGATGGAGATTCCGTCCAGCCACGCCGGCGTGCTCAAGGAGCTGCGCGTGAACCTGGGCGACAAGGTCAAGCAAGGCAGCATCATTGCCGTGATCGAGACCGCAGACGCTGCGGCACCGGCACCGGCACCGGCAGCTGCTGCCCCGGCTCCCGTGGCAGCGCCTGCATCTGCTGCGCCTGCATCTGCGCCTGCGCCGGCCGCTGCTCCCGCTGCCGCGCCTGCGGCCTCGGGCGCCGCCACGCAGATCGATATCAAGATTCCCGACATCGGCGACTTCAAGGACGTGGCCGTGATCGAGATGCTGGTCAAGGTCGGCGACACCGTGACGGCAGAGCAATCGCTGTTCACTGTCGAATCCGACAAGGCCTCGATGGAGATCCCCTCGCCCGCAGCGGGCACCATCACGGCGCTGACGCTCAAGATCGGCGATACGGTCAACGTGGGCGACGTGGTCGGCCAGATGAGCGTGCAGGGCGCTGCCGCGCCTGCAGCCCAGGCTGCGGCCCCGGCACCTGCTGCTGCAGCCCCTGCACCGGCAACTGCGGCCCCGGCCGCTGCAGCTCCGGTGGCTGCCGCTGCACCTGCACACAACCCCACCGTGGCGCCCACCGGCAAGCTGCCCCATGCATCGCCCTCCGTGCGCAAGTTCGCCCGCGAACTGGGTGTGCCGCTGGACGAGGTCAAGGGCTCGGGCAACAAGGGCCGCATCACGGCCGACGACATCCAGGCTTTCACCAAGTCCGTCATGGCCGGTGCCGTGCAGACCAAGGCCCAGGCTGCGGCGGCTCCCAAGGGCGGCTCCGGCGGCGGCGCCGGCCTGGACCTGCTGCCCTGGCCCAAGGTGGACTTCGCCAAATTCGGCCCGGTCGAGCGCAAGGACCTGTCGCGCATCAAGAAGATCAGCGGCGCCAACCTGTCGCGCAACTGGGTCATGATCCCCCACGTCACCAACAACGACGAGGCCGACATCACCGACCTGGAAGCTTTCCGCGTCTCCACCAACAAGGAGAACGAGAAGAGCGGCGTCAAGGTGACCATGCTGGCCTTCGTGATCAAGGCGGTGGTCGCGGCGCTCAAGAAGTTCCCGGAGTTCAACGCCTCGCTGGACGGCGACACCCTGGTCTACAAGCAGTACTTCCACATCGGCTTTGCGGCAGACACGCCCAATGGCCTGGTGGTGCCCGTGCTGCGCGATGCCGACAAGAAGGGCATCCTGCAGATCAGCCAGGAAATGGGCGAGCTGGCCAAGAAGGCCCGCGACGGCAAGCTCGGCGCTGCCGACATGCAGGGCGGCTGCTTCTCGATCTCGTCGCTGGGCGGCATCGGCGGCACGAACTTCACCCCCATCATCAACGCCCCGGAAGTGGCCATCCTCGGCCTGTCCAAGGGCCAGATGAAGCCCGTGTGGGACGGCAAGCAGTTCGTGCCGCGCCTGACGCTGCCGCTGTCGCTGTCCTATGACCACCGCGTCATCGACGGTGCCTCGGCCGCGCGCTTCAACGCCTACCTGGGTCAGGTGCTGGCGGACTACCGCCGCATCCTGCTGTAAACGGAGGCCCGACACATGGTAATCATCGACATCAAGGTGCCCGACATCGGCGACTTCGCCGAAGTGGGCGTGATCGAACTGCTGGTCCAGCCCGGTGACACCGTGGCCAAGGACGCGG
>NZ_JTKZ01000609.1:0-2342 GCF_000799035.1 Delftia sp. ZNC0008 | reverse complement strand
CCGCGTCATTCTTGTGCACCCGCCTGCGAAATTCGGCGCACCGCCGCGCCAGCGCGGCAAATCTGCGATGCTCAGTCGCTTTTCGTTCCCGACTTGGATACAGACGGCGGGGCCTGGCGCCAGGCCCTGCGGACAACAACATGCATGTTCTCTTGGTGGAAGACAACGCGCTGGTGGCCAGCGGCGTGCGGGCCGGCCTGCAGCTGCAGGGCTTTGGCGTGGATACCGTGGCCTCGGCCGGGCAGGCGGATGCGGCCATCCGTTCCTCGCATTTCGATGCCTGCGTGCTGGACCTGGGCCTGCCCGACGAGGATGGCCTCTCGCTGCTGGCGCGCTGGCGCGGCCAGGGCCTGCAGGTGCCCGTGCTGGTGCTGACGGCGCGCGATGCCGTGTCACAGCGCATCGAAGGCCTGCAGACCGGCGCCGACGATTACCTGGTCAAGCCCTTTGACCTGCACGAACTGGCGGCGCGCCTGCATGCGCTGCTGCGCCGCGCGGCCGGCCGCAGCGTGGACTGGATCGAGCTGGGCGAGGTGCGCATCAACCCCGCTGCCGGCCATATCCAGCGCCAGGGCCGCACCGTGGAGCTGTCGCGCCGCGAGTGGTCGCTGCTGCGCGCGCTGCTGCAGTCGCCGGGCCGCATCCTGAGTACCGAGCAACTGCGCGACAGCCTCTACGGCTACAGCCAGGACGTGGAGAGCAATGCCGTCAACGTGCATGTGCACCACCTGCGCCGCAAGCTGGGCCATGAACTGGTGGAGACGGTGCGCGGCGAGGGCTACCGCCTGGGCCTGCACCCATGATGCGCAGCCTGCGCGTGCGCCTGCTGGCATGTCTGTGCCTGGCGCTGTGCACGCTGTGGGGCGGGGTGGCGGCCTGGATGTTCTCGGACATGCGCAACGAGCTGCGCACCGTGCTGGATGACCGGCTGATCGCCTCGGCGCGCATGGTGGCCGGCATCGTCCACCAGTTCCGGCCTGCCCGGGAGCTGCCGCAGGACTGGAGCCCCATGCTCAACGTGATCGCGCGCGACGGCGTGGCCTGCGAGGTCAGCCTGGTGCGCGGCGAGGTCCAGCCCGTGCGGCCCGAATCGGCCCTGCCGCAGGTGCTGGCCAAGACCGAGGGCAGCCCCGTGTTCCCGCAGAGCATGCCGCTGGGCTTCTCGACTATCATCAAGGGGGGCAAGCCCTGGCGCACCTATGTGCTGGAGGACCACGGCGTGCGCATCGCCACGGCCGACCGCATCGATGTGCGCGAGGGCCTGATCCACGGCTTTGCCTACACCATCGTCCTGCCCTTCGTGCTGGCCCTGCTGGCCAGCATGGGGCTGATGTGGTGGGCCGTGACCCAGGGCCTCAGGCCGCTGGAGGCCCTGCGGCGCGAACTGGCGCGCCGCCCGCCCGGCGACGATTCGCCCGTGGCCCAGGGCCTGCAGACGCGCGAGCTGGCGCCGCTGGTGGGCACGCTCAACCAGTTGCTGCACCGCGTGCGCGCGGCCATCGACCGCGAGCGCCGCTGGAGCGACGACGCGGCCCATGAGCTGCGCACGCCGCTGACCGCCATCAAGACCCACGTGCAGGTGGCGCAGATGGCGCTGGCGGCGCCCGGCATGCCTGCCGGCCTTCTGGCCGCGCCGCCCGGCTCCATGGCGCGCGATTCGCTGGCCCAGGCGGCCGAGGGCGTGGAGCACCTGCAGCACACGCTGGAGCAGTTGCTGCTGCTGGCGCGACTGGAGCAGCATGAACCGGGCGCCGCCAATGCGCTGGCCTGCGGCGATGCGCCTGCCGATGCGCTGCAGGCGCTGGACAAGGCCTGGCAACTGGCGGTGAATGCCGTGAGCGCCGGAGCACCGGCGCCGGCGCAGCGCCAATGGTTGGACACGCACCAGCAGCCCGGCAATGGCGCCTGGCCGCTGGCCATCTCCGAGCCCCTGCTGGTCTCGGCCCTGCGCAATCTGCTGGAAAACGCCCTGCGCCATGCGCCGCAGCATCCCGTGGAACTGGCCGTGCGGCCCATTGGCGCCATGCCGGGCACGACGCAGCAGCCGGGCACAGGCTATGTGGAGTTCACCGTGGCCGACCATGGCCCCGGACTGAGCGCCCAGGAATGCGAAGAGGCCACGCGCCGCTTCTGGCGCAAGCGTCCCCAGGAGCATGGCAGCGGCCTGGGCCTGCCCATCGTGCAGCGCATCGCCGAATGCGCAGGCGGCTGCCTGCTGCTGCAGCCGCGCAGCCTGTGGCGGCCCGAAGAAGGCGATGCGAGCGGGCTGGTCGCACGCCTTTATCTGCCGTTGGCGGCGGGCGCCGGCGCACTGGTGCCGACGCACTGACGAGAGCGCACCG
>NZ_JTKZ01000254.1:0-22498 GCF_000799035.1 Delftia sp. ZNC0008 | reverse complement strand
GCGGTACAGGCCCTGCGGAAAGCGCTCCTCGCCAATGGTGAACAGCTCCAGCGCGCGCTGGGTCTGCGCGCCCCAGAGGCGGTCGGCAGGGATGTGGACGGGGCCGAAGGCATCGTGCTCGATGCGGGTATGAGCCTGGGTCTGTGCCTGGGCCTGGGTGCGTATCTGGTCCATGGGCTCAGTCCAGCGAGATCTTCGCGTCGGCTGCCACCTTGCGCCAGCGCTCCACCTCGGCGGCCGTGTGGCGTGCCAGGGCTTCGGGGGCGTATTGATCTGCGGGCAGCAGGCGTATGCCCTGGGCGGCCATCCTGTCGGTCCAGGCCTTGTCGGCCAGGGCCTTGGTATAGGCCTGGTAGACCTTTTGCACCACGTCGCGCGGCGTGCCCTTGGGCGCGTAGATGCCGTACCAGGTGGCGGTCTCGAAGCCCGGCAGCAGCTTCTGGCCCAGCGCGGCGGCGCCCGGGAACTGGGGCATGGGCTTGTCCGAGGTGAGGGCGATGGCGCGGATGCGCTCGCCGGCCAGCTGGGGCAGGGCGGTGTTGGTCTGGTCGAACATGGCATCGACCTGGCCCGAGATCACATCGGTCATGGCCGGTGCCGCGCCCTTGTAGGCCACCTGGGTGATCTCCATCTGCGCGCGGCTGGCGAACAGCGCTGCCACCAGGTGCGAGGTCGATCCCACGCCCGCGTTGCCGAAGTTCAGCCGGCCCGGGTTCTGCTTGCCGAAGGCCACCAGCTCCTCGGCCGTCTTGTACGGGGAGTTCTTGCCCACCAGAAGCACCAGCGGCGTGTCGGGGAAGCGGAACACCGCCTCGAAGTCCTTGACCGGGTCATAGGCCAGCTTCTTGTACAGCGACGGCGCCGCGCCCATGTAGCCCATGTGGCCGACCAGGAAGCTGTAGCCGTCGGGCGCCGAGCGCGCCGCCTTGGCCGCGCCGATGGTGCCGCCCGCACCCGGAACGTTCTCGATGATGATCTGCTGGCCCAGTTGGGTGCTGGTGCGCTGGGCGATGTCGCGCGCCATGGCGTCCGTGGGGCCGCCGGCCGCGAAGGGCACGATCCAGGTCAGCGGCTTGGCGGGGTAGCCGCCCTGGGCGTGCGCGGCCAGGGCGAAGGTGGTGGCGGCCAGGGCAAGGGCCAGGCGTGGCAGGCGGGGAAGATGGAAAGGCATGGTGTTGTCTCCTGTAGTGCTGTGTTCTGTCCTGGGCCGGGATGTCAGCGGCCGCTGGCTGTATGGGCGCGCGACAGCGCAAGGGCGCGGTCCACCATCTGCGGGGCCTCGCCCAGGTAGTTGCGCGGGTCGGTGAGGCGCTGCAGCGCCGCGCGGTCGAAATGGGCCGTGACTTCGGGCAGGCGGGCCAGCGCATCGGCCAGCGTGCCGCCCTCGGCGTTGACGCTGCGGCAGGCGGCATAGACGATGTCGTGCGCCTGCTGGCGGCCCGTGTGCGGGGCCAGGCCCATCATCACGGCCTCGGCCACGATCAGACCGTCGGTCATGTCCAGGTTGCGGGCCATGCGTTCGGGATCGACGATGAGGCCGCCGAGCATGAAGCGCGCCTGGTGCAGCGCGCCGGCCGAGAGCACGAAGCTCTCGGGCAGGGCCACCCATTCGGCGTGCCAGGGGCCGGTGGCGCGCTCCAGGTCCTGGATCATGGCGTCCAGCATCAGGCCCGCATGCTGGCGCACGGCCTTGGAGGCGGCCAGCATCAGCTCGCTGGAGATGGCGTTGCGCTTTTGCGGCATGGTGCTGCTGGCGCCGCGCCCCGTGACGAAGGGCTCGAACACCTCGCCGAACTCGGTGGAGGACAGCAGCATCACGTCGTAGGCGATCTTGCCCAGCGAGCCGGTGACCAGGGCCAGGAAATTCACGGCCTCGGCCAGGCCGTCGCGCGCCACATGCCAGGTGGTGGCGGGCACGCCCAGGCCCAGTTCTTCCATGAGCAATTGCTGCACTTCCAGGCCCCGGCCGCTCAGCGAGGCCAGCGTGCCTGCCGCCCCCGCGAACTGGCCCACCAGCACGCGCGGGCGCAGTTCCTTCAGGCGCTGGGCATGGCGGTCGAACATGGCCAGCCAGATGGCGGCCTTGTAGCCGAAGGTGATGGGCAGGGCGTGCTGCAGGTGCGTGCGGCCGGCCATGGGCGTGTCGCGGTGGCGTTCTGCCAGGTCGGCCAGGATGGTGCGCAGCGCGGCGATGTCGGCATCGACCAGGTCCAGCGCATCGCGCACCTGCAGCACGGTGGCCGTGTCCATGATGTCCTGGGTGGTGGCGCCCCAGTGGATGTAGCGGCCTGCGTCGCCGCACTGTTTCACCAGCTGGTGCACCAGCGGCAGGATGGGGTAGCCGACAATGTCGGTTTCCTTGCGCAGCAGCTCGAAGTCCAGCGCGTCGAGGCTGCAGCGCTGCGCGATCTCGTGTGCGGCCTCGGCCGGAATCACGCCGCAGCGGCCCTGGGCGCGTGCCAGCGCGACCTCGACCTCTATGTAGCGCGACACCAGCGCGCTGTCGGCGAAGATGGCGCGCATGGCGGGGGTGCCGAAGGCGTCGCGGAACAGCAGCGAATCGATGGCGGTGCTGGCGGTGAAGGACGGAAGGGTCATGGTGCGCAATTGCGATTAAGTTCGGACATATCGATATTTTTATTTATGTACGTACATTACGAACATCCGGGTTTGCCTGGGGGGAAGGCCTGCGCCCATGGCTGAGACACGCTATGCCCAGGTGGCGCGCGACCTGTCCGAGCGCATTGCCTCGGGCGAATACGCCGTGGGCGCCCTGCTGCCTACCGAGCTGGAGCTGTGCGACCGCTATGGCGTGAGCCGCCACACCGTGCGCGCGGCGATTGCCGAGCTGCAGCAGTCGGGGCTGGTCTCGCGGCGCAAGAAGGTCGGCACGCGCGTGGAGGCGGCGCAGCCCCATGCGCACTACCGCCAGGCGCTGACCTCGCTGGAGGACTTGGTGCAGTTCGGCGCCACCCATGTGCGCGAAGTGCGGCGCATCGAGGAGGTGGTGCTGGACCAGGACCTGGCCGCCGAACTGGACTGCCCGGCCGGCAGCCGCTGGCTGGCCATCTGCAGCCTGCGCCGCGACGGCGCCGCGCCGCACCTGCCCATTGCCTGGACCGTGGTCTATGTGGATGCGCAGCGCTTTGACACGCAGGAGCTGGCCGAGCGCGTGCGCGCCGCGCCCGAGTTGCTGGTCAGCAGCCTGCTGGAGCAGCAATACGGCCTGCGCATCGCGCGGGTGCGGCAGGCCGTGGTGGGGGCGCTCATTCCCGAGGCGCTGTCGGAGGAATTGCAGGCCCCGGCCGGGTCAGCGGCGCTGAAGATCGTGCGCCGCTACCTGGATACCGATGGGGAGTTGATGGACCTCAGTGTGACCTTGCACCCGGCCAGCCGCTACACATTGCATACGCAGTTGGACCGGGATCTGGCGAGCGTCTAGCCGTTGGCGTTGGCAGCTTCCGAGCCCTGCTCTGCGAGGAAGCCGCCGCTCTGGTGCGACCACAGCTTGGCGTAGATGCCGCCCAGCTCCAGCAGTTGCTGGTGCGTGCCCTGCTCGACGATCTGGCCCTGGTCCATGACGATGAGCCGGTCCATGGCCGCGATGGTCGACAGGCGGTGGGCGATGGCGATCACGGTCTTGCCGTGCATGAGGCTGTCCAGGCTTTGCTGGATGGCGGCTTCGACCTCGCTGTCCAGCGCGCTGGTGGCCTCGTCCAGCAGCAGGATGGGCGCGTCCTTGAGCATGACGCGCGCAATCGCCACGCGCTGGCGCTGGCCACCCGACAGCTTGACGCCGCGCTCGCCCACCTGGGCATCGTAGCCGCTGCGGCCCTTGAGGTCGGTCAGCGTGGCGATGAAGTCCGAGGCCTCGGCCTTGTCCGCGGCGGCCAGCATCTCCTGCTCGGTCGCATCGGGTCGGCCGTAGAGGATGTTGTCGCGCATGGAGCGGTGCAGCAGCGAGGTGTCCTGCGTCACCATGCCCACGGCGCCGCGCAGGCTGTCCTGCGTGACGGTGCGGATGTCCTGCCCGTCGATGGTGATGCGCCCGCCCTGGGGTTCATGGAAGCGCAGCAGCAGGTTCACCAGCGTGGACTTGCCCGCGCCCGAGCGGCCGATCAGGCCGATGCGCTCGCCCGCGCGAATGTGCAGGTTCAGGTGGTCGATCACCTGCTTGCCGCCGTCCTTGTAGGCAAAGCTCAGGTCCTCGAAGGCGATGGCGCCGTGCGTGACCTGCAGCGGCCTGGCGTCGGGCGCGTCCACGATGGTGCGCGGCTTGGTCAGCGTGAGGATGCCGTCCTGGATGGTGCCCACGTTCTCGAACAGGCCCGTCATCTGCCACATCACCCAGTGCGAATAGCCCATCAGCCGCAGCGCCATGGCAATCACCGCTGCCACCACGCCCGCGCTGGCCTGGCCGGCAGACCACAGGTACAGCGCCGTGCCCGTGGAGCCCACCAGCAGCAGGGTGATCATCAGGTGGTTGGTGATCTCGAACAGGCTGACCAGCCGCATCTGCGCATAGCCGGTGGACTTGAAGGCGTCCATGGCGTTGCGCGCGTACTCGGCCTCGCGGCGCGTGTGGGCGAACAGCTTGACGGTGGCGATGTTGGTATAGGCATCGGTCACGCGGCCCGTCATCATGGAGCGCGCATCGGCCTGCTCCTTGCCGATCTTGCCCAGGCGCGGAACAAAGTAGAAGCAGGCGCCGATATAGGCCAGCAGCCACAGCGCGAACGGAATCATCAGCCGCCACTCGAAGCTGGCCGCCAGCACCAGGATGCCGATCATGTAGACGCTCACGCCCACCAGCACATCGACCACCATGAACACCACTTCGCGCACCGACAGCGCCGTCTGCATGATCTTGGTGGTGATGCGGCCCGCGAACTCGTCCGCATAGAACGACATGCTCTGGCCCAGCATCAGCCGGTGGAACACCCAGCGCAGGCGCATGGGGAAATTGATGGCCAGCACCTGGTGCATCACTGCCGTGTGAAAGGCCAGCAGCAGCACGCTGGACAAGAGGATGGCGGCAATGCCCCAGACCGTGCCGCGCTGCTGCTCCCAGAAGCCTGCCGGCGACACGGTGGAAAGCCAGTCCACCACATGGCCCATCAGGGCGAACAGCGCCGCCTCGTAGACGGCCAGCAGCGCCGAGGTGCAGGTCAGCAGCGCGATCCAGCCGCGCATGCCTTGCGTGCAGGCCCAGATGAAGGCAAAAAAGCCCTTGGGCGGGACCGTGGGCTCGACGCTGGGATAGGGCGGGACGCGTTTTTCAAAGAAACCGAACAAGATTTTTTTACTCCTTGGTCAGACCATCGTAGGCCAGAGTCGGGTTTGCCCGATGCCCGCTCAGCATGACCTTGGGCCGCAACATGTTTTGTAAGAAATCTCCACACAACTGTCCTACGCCAGAGTTCGCGCCCGGATTTCAGTGCAGGGGGAATACCGCGCCGTGGGGAAGATTGTCCGCGTCCGGGGCCGCTTCGTTGTGCGCGAATGGGGAATGCAGCATGCCGCTGGCGGCAACAAAAAAGGCCTCTTGCGAGGCCTTGTGTTTCATGCTGCAGTGCAGTGCACTGCAGCGGACGGGGCTTGCCGCCGGTCAGGCAGGCAGAAAGCCTTCCACCGACAGGTAGCGCTCGCCCGTGTCGTAGTTGAAGCCCAGCACCTTGGCGCCTGCGGGCAGCTCGGGCAGCTTCTGCGCGATGGCGGCCAGCGTGGCGCCCGAGGAGATGCCGACCAGGATGCCTTCCTCGCGGGCCGAGCGGCGTGCGTACTCGCGCGCGGGTTCGGCCTCGACCTGGATCACGCCGTCCAGCAGGCTGGTGTCCAGGTTCTTGGGCACGAAGCCTGCGCCAATGCCCTGGATGGGGTGGGGCGAGGGCTGGCCGCCCGAGATCACGGGCGATGCGGCAGGCTCCACGGCAAAGACCTTGAGCTGGGGGAATTGGGCCTTGAGCACCCGCGCCACGCCGGTCAGGTGGCCGCCCGTGCCCACGCCGGTGATCAGCACATCCAGGCCTTCGGGGAAGTCGGCCAGGATTTCCTGGGCGGTGGTGCGCACATGCACATCGATGTTGGCGGGGTTCTCGAACTGCTGGGGAATCCAGGCGCCAGGCGTCTGGCTGGCCAGTTCCTGGGCGCGGGCGATGGCGCCCTTCATGCCCTTTTCCTTGGGCGTGAGGTCGAAGCTGGCGCCGTAGGCCAGCATCAGGCGGCGGCGCTCGATGCTCATGCTCTCGGGCATGACCAGCACCAGCTTGTAGCCCTTGACGGCGGCCACCAGGGCCAGGCCCACGCCGGTGTTGCCGCTGGTGGGCTCGATGATGGTGCCGCCGGGCTTCAGGGCGCCGGACTTCTCGGCGTCCTCGACCATGGCCAGCGCGATGCGGTCCTTGATGGAGCCGCCGGGGTTGCCGCGCTCGGACTTGATCCACACATTGGCACCGGCGCCGAACAGGCGGTTGATGCGCACGTGGGGCGTGTTGCCAATCGTTTGCAGGATGTTGTCAGCTCTCATCAGACCTCCGCGATTTTGGGGTGGTGGTTGGACAGTCGGGGTGTTGCGCAGCCAGCGTGCGCGGTCACGGAGCATTGTGCACGCAGGCGTTCCATGCATGGGCTATATCGATATGGCCTGGACGGCTAACATCGCCGCATGAATCTACGGTTCCTGGAAACCTTTGTGCTGCTGGCCGAGCTGCGCAATTTCCGCATGACGGCCGAGCGGCTGTACACCACGCAGGCCGCCGTCTCCAGCCGCATCGCCACGCTGGAGCAGGAGTTCGGCGTGCGCCTGTTCGACCGCGGCGTGCGCGAGGTCACGCTCACGGCCGACGGCGCCAAGGCCCTGGTCCATGCCGAGCGCATGCTGCGCCTCATGCGCGAGATGCGCGAGGACATGCTGGACAAGCAGGCCTATGCGGGCGTGATCCGCATCGGCGCCATCGAGTCCATCGTGCACAGCTGGTTTCCCGATTTCCTGGCGCTGCTGCAGCAGCGCTATCCGCGCCTGCAGGTGGAGATCGCCTGCGACACCACGCTGCACATGTCCGAGCAATTGGTGAAGGGGCAGCTGGACCTGTCGCTTCAGGCCAAGCCCGTGACGGCGGCCGGCGTGGGCCATCTGTCGCTGGGCGAATTTCCCATGGCCTGGGTGGGCAGCCCCAAGCTGGGCATCGGCGACGAGACCCTGAGCCTGGCCGAGCTGGCGGCCTTTCCCATCATGTGCTTTGCGCGCGGCTCCGAGCCCTATGCGGTGATCGAGCAGTTGTTCTCCACCGAAAGCAGTGCCTCGGTGCACCTGAACTGCATTGCCTCGGTGGCCACCATGATCCGCGTGGTCTGTGACGGCCTGGGCGTGGCCGCCGTGCCGCCGGCCATCATCCAGCGCGAGCTGGCCGAGCAGCGCCTGCGCCTGCTGCGCGTGGACCGTGAGTTCCCCTCGCTGCCGCTGGTGGCCTGCTACCGCAATGACCACCAGAACCCGCTGACCGAAGTGGTGGCGCGCGCGGCCGAGGAGACCGCCGCCGCCTTTGCGCTGAACCACGGCCAGGCCGTGGCGCGGCTGCCGGGCAGCGGCCTGGGCGGCTAGGCCCGAGGCTGTCTGGTCGATCAGCCCTGCGCCGAAGCCAGCAGCTGCTCCACGGCCAGGGCCACGGACAGCAGTCGCCGGTCCTGCCCGCCGAGGCCGGCCAGGCTCAGGCCCACGGGCGCCTCGCCTGCGCGGTGGCAGGGCAGGGAGATGGCGCAGCCGTCGAGGAAGTTGATCAGCGTGGGGTTGCGCAGGATCAGGCCGTTGGCGCCGAAGTAGGCCTCGTCGCTCTGCGTGAGGTCGGCGATCTTCGGGGCGACCACGGGCACGGTGGGCATGACGATCAGGTCATGGTCGGCCATCTGGGCGCTCACGGCGGCAATCCACTGCCTGCGGCGTGCCAGCAGGTCGATGTAGTCGGCCGCGCTGATGTCCTTGCCGCGCAGGATGCGCGTGCCCACGCGCGGGTCGTATTCGGACAGGCGCGTAGCGATGTGGTGGCGGTGCCAGGCCCAGGCCTCGGCGGCCGTGAAGCCACCCTTGGAATTGATGTCGGCCAGCTCGCCGAAGGGCGCGACCACGGCATGGGTGATGTGGGCGCCCGCCTGCGACAGCAGGGACAGGGCGCGCTCCCAGGCGGCGGCCACGGTGGCGTCCATGCCGTCCAGCACCACGTTGGTGGGTGCCAGCAGGCGCAGGCCCTGCAGCGGGGCGGCATGCAGCTCGCCCAGCGGCTCGCCGGAGAGGATGGCGTCCAGCGTGGCGCAGCAGCGCACGCTGGGGGCCAGCGGGCCGATGGAGTCCAGGTTGGCCGACAGCGGCAGCACGCCCTCCATGCTCACGCGGCGCGCCGTGGGCTTGAAGCCCGTGAGCCCGCACAGCGCCGAAGGAATGCGCACCGAGCCGCCCGTGTCCGAGCCGATGGCCGCCATGGCCATGCCGTCGGTGACCGAGATGGCCGCGCCCGAGGACGAGCCACCCGGGATGCGGCCGCCGCCCTCGTCACGCTGCCAGGGATTGCGCGGCGTGCCGTAGTGCGGGTTGATGCCCAGGCCAGAGTAGGCGAACTCGGTCATGTTGGTCGTGCCCACGATGACGGCGCCGGCCTGGCGCAGGCGCTGCACCACTTCGGCCGTGCGCTGCGCGGGCGGTGCGTCGGCCAGCAGGCGCGAGCCGCCCAGCGTGGGAAAGCCGGCGATGTCGAACAGGTCCTTGACCGAGACCGGCAGGCCCTCGATGGGCGAGCGCGCCAGTCCGGCCGCACGCAGCACGTCGCTGGCGCGGGCCTCGGCCAGGGCCGCGCCCTGGAACACGCGCGTGAACACCTTGGGGCCTTCCCCCGACATGGTGCGGGCCAGGGCCTGCTCGGTCAGCTGCACCGAGTTGGTTTCGCCGCCATGCAGGCGCTGTGATGCCAGTTCCAGGCTGGGCAGGGGGAGGGCTTGGGTCATGTGGGAAGTCCTGTGGGTGAAGGCGGGCGTGGGCGGATCGGAGTCGCGGCTCAGGCCACGACGTCCAGCAGTTCGCTGCGGTAGCTGTGGCGGATGGAACGCTGGCTGCGGGGATCGTACAGCTCCATGGAGAACTGCGTCGAGGGGCGGATGCCGCCGATGGCGCCCACCGTGCCGCAGGTCATGCCGCAGCCTGCGGGCAGCAGATCCTTGCCGCCCGTGAAGCCTGCGATCAGGTCCTGGGGCGTGCGCAGGCTGGCCAGCGTGCCTTCCTGGTAGAGCACCTCGCGGCCGTCTTCCACGATCCACGAGCGCACGACCAGCTCATCCCAGTGGCCGGCCACGTCGGCAAAGCGCCAGGCCTGGGTGGCCACGGGCTTGACGCAGGCCTGCTTGGAAAAGGCCACGCTGTAGGCTTCCAGCTTGCGGTCCGTGTGGTCGGAGGCCAGGCTCACGAACATCTCGCCTTCGTGCGTGAACACGAAGACCTCGACCTCGCCCGAGGAGTCCGGGCCCAGCACCTGCAGCGCGCTGTGCTGGCTCAGCTGGTTGCTGGAGATGCGGTAGTACAGCGGCACGGCGCTGGGGCGCGGGATGCCGATGGCGGCCAGCTCCTCGATGTGGTGCTCGATGGCCTCGCGGTCGCGGCCGGCCCAGCCGGCGACGATGAGGGTGTCGAATTCAGGGGCGAAGGTCTGGCCTTCGGGGGTGGTGAACTGCAGTTGCATGGCAGGCGATCCAGGGGGAATTCGGGGCCGCGGGCCCCGGTGAGAAAACGCGGAAGTCAGGCTGTGGCGTGCGGAGGGCGTGGAGCGGCACCGCACGCGCAGGCCTCACTGCTTCCTGACGAAGAGCACGACCAGGAAGGCCGCCAGGAATTCGAGGGCTGCCACGAAGTACAGGCCCGAGGACAGCGATCCCGTGCTGGTCTTGAGCGCGCCGATCATGTAGGGCGCCACGAAGCCGGCCAGGTTGCCGATGGAGTTGATCAGCGCAATGCCGCCGGCCGCCGCCGTGCCGGCCAGGAAGGCGGCAGGAATTGACCAGAACACGGGAAAGGCCGCGAGGATGCCGATGGAGGCCAGCGTCAGCGCGCACAGGGCGAGCACGGCGTTGTGCAGGAACAGGCCCGTGAGGATCAGGCCCGCCGCCGCGATCAGTGCGGACAGGGCGCAGTGCATGCGGCGCTCGCCGGTCTTGTCCGAATGCATGCCATTCCAGACCATGGCCAGCGTGCCGGCCAGGAAGGGAATGGCCGAGATCAGGCCGATCTGCAGCGTGTTCTGGATGCCGATCTCCTTGATGATGGACGGCGACCAGAACGCGATGGTGGCGTTGCCGCTGACGATGCAGAAATACACGGCGGCGCACAGCCACACGCGGTAGTTGCGGCAGGCGTCCAGGAAGGACACATGCTTGTGGCCGCCCTGGTTCTCGGCCTCCACGGCAGCGGTCACGGCGCGCTGCTCGGCCGCGCTCAGCCACCTGGCGTTGGCGGGCTTCTCGGGCAGGTACAGCAGCACGAAGAAGCCGGCGATCACCGAGGGAATGCCTTCCAGGATGAACAGCCACTGCCAGTTGGACAGATGGCCCACGCCCTGCATGCCATTCATGATGGCACCCGCAATCGGGCCGCCCACCGCGCCCGCAATGGCGAACGAGGTCATGAACAGGCCGTTGACGCGCGCCCGGTGGCGGGCCGGGAACCAGTAGGTCAGGTACAGCACCACGCCGGGGAAGAAGCCGGCCTCCACCACGCCCAGCACGAAGCGCAGCACGTAGAACATGGTGGGCGTGGTCACGTAGGCCATGGCCATGGAGGCCGCGCCCCACAGGATGGTGATGCGCGCCAGCGTCTTGCGTGCGCCGATCTTCTCCAGCAGCAGGTTGCTGGGCACTTCGAACAGAAAGTAGCCGATGAAGAAGATGCCTGCGCCCAGGCCGTAGATGGCCTCGCTGAACTGCAGGTCGTCCAGCATCTGCAGCTTGGCGAAACCGACGTTGACGCGGTCTATCCAGGCCAGGATGAAGAGCAGGACCAGAAAAGGGATCAGGCGCCAGGCGATCTTGCGGTAGGTGGCGTCCATGTCGAGGGACGCGGCCTCGCCGGCGCCTGTGCTCTGTGCGAGGGGATGTGCGGCGGATGCCGGGCTGCTCATGGGTGTCTCCTGTCTTCGAAAGTGCAGCGGGCACACGGGCCAGGCCGCTGGGACCGGGCCCGTGTGTCGTGGGAACCTCAGGCGTCTGGCGCTTGCAGCGGTTCCTTTGGCGGCAGTATCGAAAGGCAGGACAGGGCTGTCCAACAAGAAATTATGAGCAGGCCTGAATGCAAATTCTTATGGGCAGCAATAGTGCGGGCGCCGCACCGGCATGCGGCATGCGTGCACCATTTGCGCTCGGGAAAACCCTGATTTTTTCAGGCGGTGGCGGCGGCACGCGGTGCGCGCAAAGGCTGCTTCCACAGCTCGGCCAGCAGCAGGCCGCCGATGGTCAGCACGCCGCCCACGGCGTGGTAGGCCGCCAGGGGCTCGCCCAATGCCATGAAGGCGATCACGGCCGTGAAGATGGGCACCAGGTTGAAGAACATGCTGGAGCGGCCCGGCCCGATGCGCGCCACCGACATCATCCACAGCAGCGGCGCGGCGATGGAGGCCATGATGCCCGCAAAGCCCACCAGCGGCAGGTTGGCCGCGTTCAGCCCCGTGCGCGGCGCCATCAGGAACAGCGGCAGCTGCGCGATCACGGCCACCAGGATCTGCAGGTACAGCAGTTGCACCGTGGCCAGGCGCGGCATGGGCCAGCGCTTGAGCAGGATGTTGTAGACCGCATAGGCCAGCATGGCCACGAACATCAGCGCGTCACCGCCATTGAGGCCCTGGGTGAGCAAGGTGGCAGGCTGCCCCGAAGACACCACCAGGGCCACGCCCGCAATCGCCAGCACGCAGCCCAGCACGGCGCCCCGGCTCAACGCCTGGCCCAGCATGGCGGTGGACAGGCCCAGCACCATCATGGGCGTGAGCGAGCCGATCAGGCCCATGTGCGTAGCCGATGTCATATGGGCCGCGTAATAGGCCAGGCTCTGGTAGATCACCATGCCCAGCATTCCCAGCACGATGAGGCGCGGCAGCTGCGGCCGGATGTCGGCGCGCTGGCGCCAGATGGACGGCAAAAGGAAGGGCGTGAACAGCACGGCTGCCACCAGCCAGCGGTAGAAACCGATCTCGGCCGCGCCGATGCTGTCGGCCGCCATCTTGCTGACCACGGTATTGACCGACCAGATGAGCACGGCGATCAAAGGGAAAAGGTAAGACCCCATTGGAAGACTCCTAAGACTGGTCCTATGATCGTTCTGTCCGACTTGGAGTGCATCCCTGGTTTCGGACAATCGATAGCGCAACCCGGACCATCCGCCATGCCCCGTCCCAGCAAGCCCATGCGCATCCAGAACGTCGAGGATGTGCCGGGCGAGTACTACTTCCGCTACGACGAATTCGGCGCCGACACCGAGGTGCCGCCGCACAGCCACAGCTGGGGTCACCTGAACTACACGCCCCACGGCAGCATGTGCATGGACACGGCAGGCCAGCGCTGGGTCTCGCCGCCGCAGTACGGCGTCTGGGTGCCGCCCGGCGTGGTGCACAGCTGCCATGTGGCGCACGCCGTGGTCTACCGCTCGGTCTACCTGGCGCCTGCGCTGTGCAGGGAGCTGCCGGCGCAGCCATGCTCCATGCGCATCGGCGCCATCGTCAAGGCCATCCTGGCCGACTTTGCCGTGCGCGACGTGCACATTCCCGCCACCGACGCCGACCTGCGCCTGGCCCGTGTGCTCTACGACCAGTTGCGGGCCGTTCCCGTGGAGCCCGGCTATCTGCCGGCCGCCGAACACCCGGCCCTGGTCGAAGTGCTGACCCGCATGCGCGCTGCGCCCGAGGACCACCGCAGCCTGGCCCAATGGGCCGCCAGCGTGCACATGACCGAGCGCACCCTGGCGCGCCACTGCCAGCGCGAGCTGGGCATGGGCCTGGGCGAATGGCGCCAGCGCATGCGCTACCTGCTGGCCATCGATGCGCTGGAGGCCGGCCTGAGCGTGCAGCAGATCGCCTATGACCTGGGCTACAGCACGCCCTCGGCCTTCATCGCCATGTTCCAGCGCGAGGCCGGCACCTCACCCGAACAATTCCGCCGCGAGTTCTGCATGCCTCCGTGAGGCTGTTGCGCCATCTGTCTGCAGCCCGGCCCCAGCCGCGAGATAATGCCGCCCGTGAAGCACGCCAGACCGCCGCTGGTGCAATCGTGGAAACACGGCACTGGAGGAACGTCCGGACTGCACAGGGCAGCGTAGCAGCTAACGGCTGTCCACCGTGAGGTGAGGATCAGAGCAACAGAGACGAGTCGGGGACATGTGCCGCCAACTTGGTGTTCTATGGGGTGCCAGCGCAAGCTGGCGACGGATGGCGCAAGCCAGACGCCCAGGCGAAAGCCTGGGCCCCATAGCCACCCGGGGACGCGGAACGCGTCCCCGGGTGAAACGGGCAATCTCTACGCGCAGCAATACCAAGTAGGCACACGTTGACGGGGCCCCCGGAGTGTGCGGGTAGGTAGCACCGAGCCGGGCGGCGACGCCCGGCCCAGATTAATGGCGGTCACATGCGGGCAACCGCGTGCACAGAATCCGGCTTATCGGCGCGCTTCACACTTTCTTCCATGCCCCGCCACCGGCGGGGCATTTTCATGGGCGGTTCAGAACTGGTATTTGGCCGTCAGCAGCAGCCTGCGCGGCACGCCGAAATAGTTGCCGCCGTTGTTCGTGCCCAGGGTCTCGAAATAGCGGCGGTCGAACAGGTTGCTGATGTTCATCTGCAGGTCCAGCTGCCGGTTCACCCGATAGCCGATGACCAGGTCGGCCACGGCATGGGCGGGCTGGCGGATTGCATAGCCCTCGGCGCTGGTCAGCGACTCGGACGTGGTGCGGCTCTGGTAGCGCAGGCCGCCGCCCACGCGCCATGCGCCCAGCTCGCCGCCCAGGTGGTACATGGCCGACAGCTTGAGCTGGTGGCGCGGCGTGTAGCTGGCATAGGGCGCGCCCTTGGCGCCGTCGGTGCTGTCGCTGGCGATCTCGGCCTGGGTGAAGGTATAGCCAAGGCCGGCGTTCAGGCGCGGCAGGATCTCGCCGCTGATGTCCACGTCCAGCCCCTTGCTCCTGACCTTGCCGACGGAGCGGTAGCAATTGGTCTTCACCGTGCAGGAGTTGATGTCCGCGATGGCCTGGGGCAGGTTGTCCTGCGTGGTGTTGAACACGGCAACGGCCAGGTTCACGCGCTCGTCCAGGTAGCTGCCCTTGAGGCCCAGCTCGAAGTTGCGGCCCTCCACCGGCGCCAGCATGCTGCCCGAGACATCCAGAAAATCCTGCGGCCGGAAGATGCTGGTGTAGCTGGCATAGGCCGAGTAGGTCTTGCTGATGTCATAGGTCAGCGCCGCATAGGGCGTGGCATGGGCTTTCTCGCTGAATTCGCGCTCCCGGCTCCAGCTGCCCTGGCGCTGGGCGTTGGTGAAGTCGTACCAGTCCAGGCGCGCGCCGGCGATCAGGTTCAGCGGCTCGGCCAGAAGGAAGCGGCCCGTGGCGTAGGCCGAGGTGAGCGTGGTCTTCTGGCGGCGAGTCCACAGGTCTTCGGCCAGCAGGCCGGAGCGGTCCAGCGAGTCGGGGTTCCAGGTATAGGGATCGACGCCATTGGCGATCAGCCATTCCCCCGTGGGCGACAGGTAGCTGTAGCCCTGGTCGCTCCAGCGGATGGTGCGGCGGCTGAGGCCGAAGGCCAGGTCATGCTCGCGGCCGAACAGGCGCACGGGGCCCTGGGCCGAGGCATCGAGGCTGAGCTGGCTCTTGTCGTAGTCGTACAGGCCGCCGGCCACGTCGTAGCGCGTGCGGCCCTGTTCGTCCTGGCCGCCCGAGACCAGGTAGGCGCCGTCCAGCGCGGACTGGGCCTGCAGGGCGCGCGCAGCCAGCCTGGCCTTCCAGCCGTTGTCGAAGCGGTGCTCCAGGTCGGCGAACAGGCTGACCTCCTTCTTGTCCCATTTGCTCCAGGAGGGAGAGAAACGCCTGGATCGCGCAATGTCGAGGAAGGAGCCATCGAAGCCCATCGGCACGCCCATCCATTGCGAGCCGGGGTTGTCTTCGTTCACATAGGAGCCGCCCACGCTCAGCGTGGTGTCGCGCCCCAGGTCGAACTCGGCGGTGCCGTACAACAGCTGGCGGCGGCTGCTATAGCCATCAATGAAGTGGTCGCGCGACTGGGCCGAGGCCACCACACGCCCGCGTGCCGAACCGTCCTCGTTGAGGGCGCCGCCCACATCGAGCTCGCCCACGGCCTGGTTCCAGCTGCCGCCGCGCAGGGTGACCGAGCGCTGGGTGGTGCGCGGCGCGCGCTTGCGCACGAAGTTGATGGTGCCCGAAGGGTCGCCCACGCCCGTCATCAGCCCCGTGGGGCCGCGCACCACTTCCACGTGGTCGTACATGGCCATGGTGTCGTAGGTGGAGGTGTCGGTTTCATACGAGACGGGCACGCCGTCCTGCAGGAACGAACCGATCACGAACCCGCGCGAGAAGTAGCGCGCCCGGTCGTCGCTCCAGCGGTTGATGGTGATGCCGGTGGCGCTGTTGGCCACGTCGTCGATGGACAGCATGCCCTGGTCGTCCATCTTCTGGCGCGTGACCACGGTGAGGGACTGGGGCGTCTCGCGGATGGACAGCGGCAGCTTGGTCGAGGTGCTCATCAGCCCCGTGGTGTAGGAGCCCGAGCCCTCGGTGGTCGTGGTCTCGCCCACGGCGGACACCGTGACTTCGGGCAGGGCCACGGTGCCGGCGGGCTTTTCCACCACCAGCGTGCCCTGGCTCACATGGCCTTCCAGCCCGCTGCCGCGCAGCAGCCGGGCCACGGCGGCGGCGGTGCTCAGGCGCCCTTCCACGGCGGGCGCACGGCGGCCCTGTACCGGTTCAGGCGCGGCCAGCAGCTGCAGGCCGGCCTGGCGGGCCAGTTGGGCCAGCGCCTGGTCCAGCGGCTGGGCGGGAATGTGGAAGTCGGTGCTGGCGGCCGTGGCTGTGGTCGGTGTCGCCTGGGCCAGAGCGGCTGGAGAAAGCTGCACGGCCAGCAGCGCGATGGCCGCGGCAACGGCATGGTGGCGGGCAAGGCGGGAAGGCTTGGAGGGGAATGAAGACATGGAAGGTCCCGTGGCGGATCTGGGCAATGGCGATTCCCGGGCTGCGAATGCGTCGCGTTCCCGGGTCCTCATGCCTATACGAACGGGCGCAGACATTCCCTCACGCCTGGTGCGCATGCGCCGTGCATTCCGGGGCCATGGGCGCATCAGCTGCGGCGGCGGATGACCAGGGTGCGCCCGGTTCCCGGTCCCTGCTCCTTTTCCTGCACCTCTTCCTGCACGCTGACCGGCAGGGTGCGCGGCAGCATGCGCAGCCAGCCCTGGGCCGCCGCAATGCGCACGCGCCCCAGCACGGGCAGGGCGGCGGCGTCAGGCTCCACGCGCAGTGGCTGCAGGCTGTAGCGCTCCAGGCGGCGGGCGACCTCGGCCAGCGGCGTGTTCTGGAAGTCCAGCCAGCCCTCGCGCCAGGCGGCCACTGCCGCAACCGTTTGCACGGCGGCCGTCTGGCCTGGCGCCAGGCGCAGCATCTGGCCTGCGCCCAGTGCATGCCGGGCGCCGCTGCCGTCGCGCACCTGCACGCGGCCCGTATCGACGGCGACCAGCACCGCATCGTCCTCCAGCGCCACCTCGAAGCGCGTGCCCAGCACGGTGACCTGTACGTCCGCTGCCTGGACCACGAAGGGCCGTTCCGTGTCGCGCGCCACGGCGAAGAAGGCGCTGCCGGCCAGCAGCCGCACCTGGCGGCGCGTGGCGTAGAAGTCCACCTCGGCGCGGCTGGCGGCGTCCAGCGTCAGGGTGCTGCCGTCGGGCAGGGGCTGGTTCAGCAGGCGGCCGGTGGCCGTGGCCAGCCGCACCTGGTACTGCGGCATCCACTGGCGCCAGGCCAGCCAGATCGCCGGGCTGCCGACACCCAGGCCCGCCATCCCCAGCAGGGTGGACAGGGCGCGGCGGCGGCCCGTGCGTGGTGCGGGTGCGGCGGTGTCTCCGCGCCAGCGGTGCAGCGAGGCTTCCACGCTGTCCATGGCGCGCATGACTTCGCGTTCCACGGTTTTGACCGAGACGCCGTGGCGCTCGGCCAGCTCGGCATGCGAGGCGCCCTCGATGCGGTCGGCCAGGAAGATGTCGCGGCAGCGCGCGGGCAACTGCGCCAGGGCGCCTTCGACCCCGGCCAGGGCCTGGCGGTAGGAATGGGTGTCGGCCACATCGGGGCTGAGGGGGGAGGGCGGCTCGCCTTCCCTCGCGCTGGTGTCAAATCGCTCGGCCGTGCGCTGGCCATGGCGCAGGTGGTCGATGGCGATGTTCTCCATCACCGCGTAGAGATAGGCGCGGCTGGCGCATCGCTTTCGACGCGCTGGCGTTCGGCCAGGCGTATCCAGGCGTCATGCACCAGGTCACGCGCGGCCTGCGGGCCGGCGCGGCGCGCCACGAAGCGCACCAGCTCGTGGTAGCTGTCCTGGAAGGTGCTCAACAGGGAAGAGGAGGAAGAGGCGGGCGCAGGCATGCGGGAGGCCCGAAGGCAGCACGGGAATCCCGCATTCTATGAAATGATTCTCATTTGCCGAATGTGCTGCCCGCCGCGCACCCGGCAATGCCGGCCTAGAACCGCTCCCAGGGCATCAGATAGCGCCACTGGCCTTCGGGCACCTTGGCCAGAGAGAGGCGGCCAATGCGCAGGCGGCGCAGGCTGACCACGCGCAGGCCCACTTCGGTGCACATGGCATCGATCTCGTCGGGAGCGATGCCCTTGAGCGCAAAGCGCAGATGGTTCTCGTTCTGCCAGCTCACGCGGCAGGGCGGCAGCTGGCGCTTGCCGATCGGCAGGCCGGCCTTCATCAGCTCCAGGCCGTCCTCGTGGATCTGGCCCTCGACGCCGACGATGCATTCCTGCTCCAGCCACATGCCTTCCTCGCCCAGCTTGCGCGCCACGCGCTTGTCCTGGGTGTAGACGATGAGGCCGCTGGCAGGCAGCGGCAGGGGCAGGAAGGATTCCAGGTTCTTGAAGTGCTGGGCCAGCACCAGCAGCGGCATGGGCGTGTCCACCTGGGCCATGCTGGCTTCGCCCAGCAGGGAGTGGGCGCTGCGCACCCGGCCATAGGGCCGGCCCTGGGTATAGCCCGCAGGCTTGTTCATCAGCAGGGTGACGGGCGGCACGGCCTCGGGCTGGGCGCCGCTGCGCAGCGTGACCTGCTGCTCGGGGCGCACGCGCGTCTCGGGCAGTTGCACGACCTTGCCGTCCACCTGGACGTTGCCGGCGGTGATATGCAGCTCGGCCTCGCGGCGCGAGCATTGTTCCTGTTCGGCCAGGCGCTTGGCCAGGCGAACGCTTTCAGATTCAGACATGCGCGCAGCTTAACCAGATACCAGGCCCCGCGCGCGTCGTCGGTCATTGCCGGTCATTGCCGCCCGCACAGCGCACGGATGCGCTCCACATGCGCCAGCAGCGAGCGCTCGGCAATCGGCCACAGCTGCGGCGGGGCGTCGTCATAGGCCAGGCGCACCCAGTCCTGCACGCTGCCGTCGGGCTGTCTTTGCATGGCGGCCAGCACCTTGGCCTCGCGCGCCAGCCGGTGGGCCTTCAGCTTGGCGATCGCCTGGCGCGCAAAGCCCAGCACATAGCCATGGGCCGGCAGGATGAAGCGCGCATCGTGCGCGGCGCACAGCGCGTCCAGCCTGTCCAGCGAATCGATGTACTCGCGCATGTTGCCGTCGGGCGGATCGATGATGGTGGTGCTGCCGTTGAGGATGTGGTCGCCGCTGAACAGCAGGGCATCTTCCTCCAGCAGAAAGCACACGTGGTTGGCCGCATGGCCCGGCGTGAACACGGCCTGCAGCGTGTGGGTGACGGTGCCTTGCGCATCCTGCACGGCGATGCGCTGGCCATCTGCCAGCACGTGGTCTGGCGTGAAGCGGCTGGCCGGCCGGGCCGTGGGTGCCGAAGGCAGGCCGCCGATGGCCGGGCGTGGCTTGCCGGCCTGCACCGCCAGCGCCTGCAGCAGGGCAGCGCCCGGCGAATGGTCGGCATGGGAGTGGGTGCACAGGATGTGGCGTATGTCGCCGCCGGCCGCCTCGAACAGGCGCTGCACATGGGCGGCGTCGGCCGGGCCGGGATCGATGCAGATGTAGCCCGTGGCGGCATCGCCCACCAGATAGCTGTTGGTGCCGGGGCCGGTCATCACGCCGGGGTTGGGGGCCGTCAGGCGCAGCAGGTTCTTGCGCAGGGGCACGGCGCGCTCGCTCTGCCAGTCCAGCGTGTGCAGGATCTGGCCGTCCGGGCAGACCATTTCCAGCTCGCCGAAGGGGGCCTCGTCCTCCATGTGGCGGGCTTCCTTGCCATCGAGAAAGCCGGTGCGCGGGCAGCACTGCCACAGCGGCCGCTCGCCTTGCAGGGCGGCGAACACGGCATCGGTGCCCGCGAAGCGGCTGAGCCGGTCCAGCGTGCGGATGGTGGGAAAGATCATGGGAAAGCTACCGGCGCGGTGGCGCTCCAGCGCTTGCTGGGGGCTCACCCAGATGGGCTCGAACTGTTCCGATCCGTCGGCGTCAGGCTCCTGGCCTTCGGGCATGCGCGCCACGAAGAAAGGCACATCGAAGCGCCGGGGCAGGTCGCGGTCGGCCGTCCAGTGGGCCAGGTACCACAGCGCATCCACGGCCAGGCGCAGGCCGCGTGCCTCGCACTGGGGAACCAGGGGAGCATTGCGGTCCAGCGTGGCCAGCTCGGCGGCCGATACCGGTCGGCCCTGGGCATCGTGGGCCAGCAAAATGCCGAGCTCCTCGAAAGTCTCGCGCAGGCCGGCGATGGCCTGGGTGACGCGCAGGCCATCGCCGGCCTGGGCGGGGCGGGTGCTGGCGCAGGCATGGGCGGCGTCGGCGGCGTCCTGGGCCTCGATGCCGCCGCCCGGGAAGACATAGGCGCTGGGCACGAAGCTGGCCTTGGGCGAGCGCCTTGTCATGAGCACCTCCAGTCCGCTGCCATCGGCGCGGTCGCGCATCAGCAAAACGGTGGAGGCCTTGAGCGTGTCTACGGGCTGGCGCTGGGGGTGCAGGAGCTGGCTGGGGCGGGTCATGGGGGCATTATGCGGATGGACCTGCATCGTGCTGTTGCGCCGGAGACGCAGGCGGCTGGATGGCGCTCTGCACCAGGGCATGCCCCGGATTGCGCCATGAGGCTGCCGTGCAGGGGATAATCGCGGGATGCAGATCCGCTTTACCAAGATGCAGGGCGCTGGCAACGATTTCGTGGTCCTTGACGAAACCGCCGGCCCGCTGGGCCTGAGCGCAGCCCAGTACCGCTTTCTGGCCCACCGCCAATTCGGCGTGGGCGCCGACCAGATCCTCACGGTGCGGCCCTCGCCCGCCGAAGGCATCGACTTCGAATACGTGATCCACAACGCCGACGGCGGCGAGGTCGAGCAGTGCGGCAACGGTGCGCGCTGCTTTGCCCGCTATGTGCACGACAAGGGTCTGACGGACAAGTCCGTCATCCGCGTGCAGACGCTGGCCGGCCTCATCGCCCCCGAGCTGCATGCCGATGGCCGCGTCACCGTGGACATGGGCCAGCCCGTGCTGGAGCCCGCCCTGGTGCCCTTCGATGGTGCAGGCCTGGTTCCCCGCCCGCTGGGTGCGGCGCAGCAATGGCCCCTGCAACTGGGCGACGAAGCCACGGTCTGGATCGCCCCCGTTTCCATGGGCAACCCGCATGCGGTGCAGCTGGTCGACGATGTGGACCATGCGCCCGTGGCCACCTGGGGCCCGCTGATCGAGCGCCATGCGCGCTTTCCCCAGCGCGTCAATGCGGGATTCATGCAGATCGTCGATCGCGGCCAGATCCGGCTGCGTGTGTACGAGCGCGGTGCCGGCGAGACGCTGGCCTGCGGCACGGGCGCCTGCGCGGCCGTGGTGGCCGGCATCCGCTGGGGGCTGCTCGACGCGCGCGTCGATGTGCACACCCGCGGCGGCCGGCTGACCATCGAGTGGGACGGCGGCGCAGTGCGCATGACCGGCCCCGCAGAGTTTGTTTTTGAAGGACAGATCGAGGTTCCCGACCAGCCATGAACAGCACTACCGATATCGCCGTCACCGAAGAGACGATTGCCGACTACCTGCTGAACCATCCGGAATTCTTCGAGCGCCACGCCGAGATGCTCGCGCGCGTGCAGCTGGTCAGCAGCCACAGCCCGCGCACCGTCAGCCTGCAGGAACGCCAGGCCGAGATGCTGCGCGAGAAGATCAAGGGCCTGGAGCACCGCATCATGGACATGATGCGGCACAGCAGCGAGAACGCCTCCATCGCCGACAAGCTGCACGCCTGGAGCTGCGCCCTGGCCAAGGTCCAGGACCTGCGCGAACTGCCCCATGCGCTGACGGCCAGCCTGCAGCATGTCTTCGAGGTGCCCCAGGTGGCCCTGCGCCTGTGGAACGTCTCCGGCGCGCAGACCAGCAGCATCTACACCATGGGCGTCAGCGACGATGCCAAGTCCTTCGCTGCCTCGCTGACCATGCCGTTTTGCGGCCCCAACATGGGCTTCGAGCCCGGCGGCTGGCTGGTCGATCCCGACGCGGCCCAGTCCCTGGCCCTGCTCACCCTGCACGATGGCGACCCCGGCAACCCGGCCCATGCCTTCGGCATGCTGGTCCTGGGCTCGCCCGATCCGTTGCGCTTCGAGGCCACCATGGGCACGGAATTCCTCTCGCGCATCGCGGCCCTGGCCAGCGCGGCCCTCTCGCGCATGCGGCCCGTGGCGCTGACCCTGGCGCGCGGCTGATCGGCTGAAAGCCCATGCCGGGGGCATCGGACAGGGACGGGCTCCCGGAAGGCGGCCTTCCGGCAGAGGATCTGGAGGCAGAAGACTTGGCGCTGCTCCCCTCCGCCGTCCATGCCTATCTGGAGCATGTGCGCGTGCAAAAGCGCCTGGCCGACCGCACCTGCGAGCTCTATGCGTTGGACATGGCCAGGCTGTGCGCCATGGCCCGCGACGCCGGCCAGGAACTGCTGGCGCTGCAGCCCGCCCACATCCGCCGCTTCGTGGCCCGGATGCATTCCCGGGGCCGCAGCCCGCGCGGCATTGCGCTCATCCTGTCCGGCTGGCGCAGCTTCTTCCGCTGGGCGGCCCAGCAGTCGCTGGTGCCTTTCAATCCTGTGGAGGGCGTGCGCGGCCCCAAGGCCCCCAAACCCCTGCCCAAGGCATTGGGCGTGGATGACGCCGTGCAGCTGGCCGCCTTCGGCAACGCCGATGCCGACCCCTGGATCGAGGCGCGCGACGCCGCCATCACCGAATTGCTGTACAGCTGCGGCCTGCGCGTGGGCGAGCTGGTGGGCCTGGACGTGGCGCCCGGCCAGGACACGCAGACGCGG
>NZ_JTKZ01000100.1:0-2669 GCF_000799035.1 Delftia sp. ZNC0008 | reverse complement strand
CTGGAGCAATGCCACGCACCTGCTGGTCAACGAGCCCGGCCACCCGCGCCACGGCAGCTTTCTGCGCGGCGCCGACCTGGGCTGGCCCCTGCCCGCGCCAGCCGAAGACGGCAAGCCGGCCCAGGATGTGTTTGTGGTGCAGCGTGCCGATGGCAGCCTGGCGCCGCACACCCAGGCCGAGCCTGCACAGCTGATGGTGCGCACCCGCGTGGCCGTGCCCGGCCTGAAGGCCGAAGGCGCGGACCAGGCCCCCGAGCTGTCGGTCTGCTCCTCGCTGGCCAAGCTGCATGAGCAGGCCAGCCTCAAGACACTGGACGAATACGCGGCGCTGTGCGGCGTGGCGCGCGGCGAGATCGAGGCGCTGGCGCGCGAGTTCACCAGCCATGGCAAGCGCGCCGTGGCCGATGCGCATGGCGGCACCATGAGCGGCGCGGGCTTCTACACCGCCTACGCCATCAGCATGCTCAACACCCTGGTGGGCAACCTCAACGTGCAGGGCGGCCTGGTGCTGGATGCCGGCCCGTTCGGCCCCTTCGGCCCGGGCCCGCGCTACGACTTCGCCAACTTCGACGGCAAGGTCAAGCCGCGCGGCCTGGCGCTGTCACGCCACCGCCAGCCCTACGAGAAAAGCGCGGAATTCCAGCGCAAGCGCGAGGGCCAGCCCGAGGGCGCGAAGGACTATCCCGCCGCCCAGGCCCCGTGGTACCCGGCCGTGGGCGGCCTGTCCAGCGAGATGCTGGCCAGCGCGCTGGCCGGCTACCCCTACCGCGCCAAGGCCTGGATCAACCACATGAGCAACCCCGTCTACGGCATTGCGGGCTTTCGCAATGCGCTGGTGGACGATCTCAAGGACCCGAAGAAGCTGCCGCTGATCGTCTCCATCGATCCCTTCATCAACGAGACCAGCGCGCTGGCCGATTTCATCGTGCCCGATACCGTGACCTACGAGAGCTGGGGCATCTCGGCGCCCTGGGCCGACGTGGTGGCCAAAAGCTCCACCGTGCGCTGGCCCGTGGTGCAGCCCGCCGTGGCGCGCACGGCCGGCGGCCAGCCCGTGAACGTGGAGAGCTTCCTCTTTGCCGTGGCAGAACGGCTGGGCCTGCCCGGCTTTGGCGAGGCCGCCATCAAGGACGCCCAGGGCCAGCCCCATGCGCTGCGCTCGGCCGAGGACTTCTTCATCCACGCCCTGGCCAACGTGGCCTGGGCAGGCGGCAAGCCCGTGCCGGCGGCCAGCGATGACGACATCGCCATCACCGGCGTGGACAGGCTGGTGCCCGCGCTGCGCCAGCGCCTGAAGGACGATGAATGGCGTCAGGTGGCCATGCTGCTGACGCGCGGCGGGCGCTTCGACCGCATCGAGGACGCCTGGAAGGATGGCCACACCCGCAAGGCCCACGCGCCTGCCCTGCAGGTCTGGAGCGAGGAGCTGGCCCGCATGCGCCACGCCATGACGGGCGAGCGCTACAGCGGCTGCCCCACCTGGTATCCGGCACGGCTGGCCGACGGCAGCGCCATGCGCACGCATTTCGGCGAGCAGCAATGGCCGCTGCTGCTGACCTCGTACAAGTCCAACCTGATGAGTTCCATGTCGATTGCCGTCTCGCGGCTGCGCCAGGTGCATCCGCACAACCCGGTGTCCCTGCACCGCGATGACGCCGAGCGGCTGGGCATCGCCAACGGCGACACGGTGCGCATCCGCACGCCGGGCGGCGCGGTGACGGCCGTGGCCATGGTGCGCGACGGCGTGATGCCGGGCACCGTGGCCATCGAGCACGGCTACGGCCACCGCGAGCTGGGCGCGGGCCGCCACAGCATCGACGGCCAGCCCATGCCGGTGAACGCCGAGCATGCCAATGGCGTGAACCTCAACGACCTGGGCTTCGCCGATCCCACGCGGCCCGGCTGCAAAAACGTGTGGGTGGACTGGGTGTCGGGCGCCGCGGTGCGCCAGGGGCTGCCTGCGCGCATCGAGAAGGTCTGATCAGCGGGTGGGGCTGGCGACAGGTGCAGCGACGGGTGCGGCCACTGGTGCAGCGTCGGCCTGCCAGCCGCCGCCCAGCGCCTGGTACAGCGCAATGGCGTTTTCCAGCTGGCTCTGGCGCAGGCGTATGACTTCCTGCTGGGCCTGGTACAGATTGCGCTGGGCGTCCAGCTCTTCCAGGTAGCTGGCGTAGCCGGCCTCGTAGCGGTCCTTGGCAAAGCCCAGGGAGCGCTGCAGCACCGCCTCGCGCTCGCTGGCGTGCTGCCACTGCGACTGCAGGCGCCGGGTGCCGACCAGGGCGTTTTCCACATCGGCCAGGGCCTTGATCACCACGCCACGGTAGGCATAGGCGGCCTGGTCGCGCTGGGCGGTCACGGCGTCGAACTGGCCCTGCAGCCGCCCGCCCGTGAACAGCGGCGCCAGCACGCTGCCGCCCAGGGCCCAGACCGTGGCCGGGTGGTATTGCAGGGCATTGACCAGCAGGCTGCCGGCGCTGGCCGTCAGCGAGACCTGGGGCAGGAAGGCGGTGCGCTGCACGGCCAGGCTTTCGTCAGCGGCCGCCAGCTGCAGCTGCGCCCGTGCAATGTCGGGGCGGCGCTGCAGCAAGGCCGAAGGCAGGCCGGCGGCCGGCGCAGGCGGCGGCGCGCCCAGCGTGGCGGACTGGCTGTCGGTTGTTGCCATGAGCGCG
>NZ_JTKZ01000239.1:0-2177 GCF_000799035.1 Delftia sp. ZNC0008 | reverse complement strand
CCGCGTCCCACGCCGGCCCAGAGGTTGGGCGCCACCTCCAGCCGGTCGCGCCGCCCGCCGTGCAGCGCGGCCATGCGCGACTGGCCCACGGAGTCCATGCGCGCATAGCCGGCCTGGGCGCGGGCGATGTCCTCGTCGGTGAGCTTGCTGATCAGGCGCTCGGCATCGGCCCAGGCCTCTTCGTTGGTCTCGCGCACGATGACGTGCAGCCGCACGCCCAGGCGGACCTGGCGGCCCTGCTGCGCGGCGCGGCGGCGGATGTCGGCGAACTTTTCGGCCACTGCGGCGGGGGGCTCGCCCCAGGTGAGGTAGGCGTCCACCTGGCGCGCGGCCAGGTCATGGGCGGCGTCCGAGGAGCCGCCGAAGTACAGCGGCGGATGCGGCTTTTGCACCGGGGGAAAGAAGTTGCGGCCCTGCTTGACCTTGAAGTATTTGCCGTCGAAATCCACGGCCTCGCCGGCCAGCAGGCGGCGCCAGATGGTCAGGAATTCATCGGCATAGGCATAGCGTTCGTCGTGGGCCAGGAAGATGCCGTCGGCCTCCAGCTCGGTGGCATCGCCCCCGGGCACCACGTTGAGCAGCAGGCGCCCGCCCAGGGCCTGGTCCAGCGTGGCGGCCTGGCGCGCGCTGGAGACCGGCGCTCCCAGCGAGGTGCGCAGGGCCACCAGCAGCTTGATGCGCTGCGTGACGGGCACCAGGCTGGAGGCAACCACCCAGGGGTCCAGGCAGGAGCTGCCGGTGGGGATCAGCAGGCCGTCGTAGCCCAGCTCCTCGGCCGTGACGGCGATCTGGCGCATGTAGGCGTTGGTGGGGGCGCGGCCGAAGTCGGAGGTGCCGAGGTAGCGCGTGTCGCCCGAGGTGGGCAGGAACCAGAAGATGTCTGGCGATGCGTGGGGGTCTTGGCTCATGGGATCTCCGGGGACGATGGAAAAGACGGTGGCGCGGCCTCGCCCGGCACCTGGCCCAGGCGCTGCAGCCGCGCGCGCACCACGCTGCGGCTGATGCCCAGCTGGCGCGCGGTCTGCACCTGGTTGCCGCGGTTGCGCTGCCAGGCCTTGAGCAGCAGGGCGCCCAGCACGTGCTGCTCCAGGCCTTCGGCATGCACGTCGCACAGGCTGTCCAGCGCTTCACCCAGGGCCAGTTCGGCGGCGGCGGCCTGGGCGCCGTGTTCGGCCTCGCGTGTGGGGACGGGATCGGGCTCGCCCTGGCTGCTGGCGATGTGCAGGTCGCCCGCGCCGATGTGCATGCCCTGGGTCAGCAGCAGGCTGCGGTGGATGACGTTCTCCAGCTCGCGGCTGTTGCCGGGCCAGTCGTGCTCCAGCAGCTTGCGCTGCGCGTCCTGGCTGAGTGCCATGGGCGCGTAGCGCATGCGCTGGCAGTAGCTTGCGATGAAGTGGCGCGCCAGCGGCAGGATGTCGGCCGGGCGCTGGCGCAGCGGCAGCACGTTGAGGGTGACGACATCAAGCAGGTAGTACAGGTCTTCGCGAAAGCGCCGCGCCGCCACCTTGGTGTGCAGCGGCGCGGTGCTGGCCGCGAGCACGCGCACATCGGCCGGCGTGCGCTGGCTGGCGCCGATGCGGGTGACCGCCTTGTCCTGCAGCACGCGCACCAGCTTGCTCTGGATGTGCAGGGGCAGGTCGTCGATCTCGTCCAGCAGCAGGGTGCCGCCGTGGGCGTCCTCGAAGCGGCCGGGCAGGTTGCCGAAGGCACCCGTCAGCGCACCGCTTTCATGGCCGAAGAGCTCGGCGTTGATCAGGGCCTCGGACAGCGCGCCGCAGTTGACGGCGACAAAGGGGCCGTGGCGGCGCGGGCTCAGGCGGTGGATGTGGCGGGCCACCATTTCCTTGTCGGCGCCGCTGTCGCCCAGGATGAGGACGCCGGCCTCGCTGGCGGCCACCTGTCCCATGGTCTTGAGCAGGGCCTGCGAGGCCGGGTCTTGCAGTATCCACGGCGCGGGCGCGGCGCCGTCATCGTGCGCATGCACGGTTGCAGGTACGGGCGCAGGTGTTGCCGAGGACTTGCCGGGCGGCCAGGTGGGCAGACGGGTGTTCATGGCGCGGCGTCACGAATAGAAGCTGGGCTGCGGATGGGTTCCGTTGAGCACCCAGTCGCCCAGCTCCTGCAGCTTGTAGTGCAGCGGGTCGTGCAGCGTCTGCGTGCGCAGGTTGCGCCAGAAG
>NZ_JTKZ01000854.1:0-2649 GCF_000799035.1 Delftia sp. ZNC0008 | reverse complement strand
TTCCAGGCCCGCGCCGAAATTGCGCTCAAGTACATCGGCATGCTGGAAAGCCACGAGGCCATCTACCCGCTGGCCTGGCATGACGCCCAGGGCCTGCCCCTGCACGGCAGCCGCCGCTACCGGCTTCGCTTTGCCCCAGGCGCGCTGCCACCCGTGCAGGCCTTCTGGTCCCTGACCCTCTACGGCGCCCACGACTGCATGCTGGTGGACAACCCCATCGACCGCTATGCCATCGGCGACCGCACGCCGGGCCTGCGCCCCGACGCTGATGGCGATGGCGATGGCGGGTTGACTATCCACATCAGCCACGAGCCGCCGGCCAGCGAAGACCAGCGCGCCAACTGGCTGCCCGCGCCGCGCGAAGGCTTCTACCTGTGCCTGCGCGCCTACATGCCCCAACCCGAACTGCTGGACGGCCGCTACGCCCTGCCCCCCATCGAACCAGACCCGGAAACCCCATGAACGCCAGAGACGACGACAAGCCCTTCTTGCTGGTGGGCACCGGCAGCGAAACCGTGGCGCCGGGCCTGCACATACTGCGCGGCCAGGGCCAGTCCTTCGTGGCCGAGACCGACGCGGGCCTGGTGGTGATCGACGCCGGCCCCGGCGGCAAGGTCAGCCAGGACATGATCGCCAGCCTGCGCCAGCTCAGTGATGCGCCCGTGCATGCGCTGTGCTACAGCCACGGCCACATCGGCTACAACGCGGGAGTGCCCGCCTGGCTGGAGCATGCGGCCGCGCGCGGAGAGCCCGTGCCGCGCCTGATCGCGCACCGCAACCTGCCGCGCCGCCAGGCACGCTACCGCGAGACCCGGGCGCTGCAGCACCGCATGGCCGAGATCCAGTTCAACCGCAGCGCGGGCTTTTTCGAGCACCGGCTGGACATGCACGAGCCCACCGAAACCTTCGACACGCGGCTGGAGATAGGCAGCGGGGACAGCCGCATCGAGCTGTTCTGGGCGCCGTCCGAGACCGACGACGCCATCGCGCTGTGGAGCCCCGGCCAGCGCGTGCTGTACGGCGGCGCGGCGCTGCTGGACTCCATCCCCAACATCGGCACGCCCTTTCGCACGCTGCGCGACACCGTGCGCTGGGCCGACACGCTGCAGGCCATGGCCGCGCTGCGCCCGCTCAAGGCCGTGCGCGAGTTCGGTCCCGTGATCGAGGGCGAGCAGGCCGTGCAGCAGGTGCTGCTGCACACCGCACAGGCGCTGCGCTGGCTGCGCGCCGAAGTCGTGCGCCTGATGAACGAGGGCCTGAACGAGCAGCAGGTGCTCGCGGCCATGGACTATCCGCAGGAACTGTTCGGCGTGGAGTGGATGAAGCCCACCTATGGCGACCCCAGCTACATCGTGCGCGACATCTACCGTTCGGAAAACGGCTGGTGGGACCGCAACCCGACCACGCTGCACCCGGCCCCGCCCGAGGCCGCAGGCGCCGCCATCGCCGATGCCATCACCGACAAGCCCGGCCTGGTGGCCAGCGCCCAGGCGCTGGCGGACGCGGGCCAGTGGCAGCTGGCCCTGCATGTGATCGACGTGCTGGCCACCGCGGCCGGCGACGCGCCCGAGATCGGCCAGGCCCGCAGCCTCAAGGCCGCCTGGCTGCGCGAGCGTGCGCGCGAGGTGGACAGCTATGTCTCGCGCAACCTCTACCGCGTGGGGGCCGACATGATCGAGCAGGGCCGGCAGGCGCGCCTGGGGCTGCGCTGACGGGGCCGCGCACAGGCAAGGCGACACACGGCGACACAAGGAGACAAGTGCATGAAGACGATGAAGAAGCACGGCATGGCCCTGGCACTGCTGCTGGCCATGGCCTGCACGGGCCACGCCCAGCCGGCGCAGGATGCCGGCAACTACCCCGCCCGCCCCGTCACGCTGATCGTGCCCACAGCCGCCGCCGGCGGCACGGACACCATCGCGCGGGTGTTTGCCGAAGGCCTGACCCGGCTGCTCAGGCAGCCCTTCGTGGTGGACAACCGGCCCGGCGCCAACGGCCTGGTCGGCGTGGAGCAGGCCGCGCGCAGTGCGCCGGACGGCTACCGGCTGCTGTTCACCTACACGGCGTCCATGGCCGTGAACCCCAGCCTCTACCGCAAGGTTCCGTATGACCCGATCAAGGACTTCGCACCCATTGCGCAGATAGGGCGCGCCGGCAATCTGCTGCTGGTCTCGCGCGATCTGCCCGTGCATTCGCTCAAGGAGTTCGTGGCCTATGCAAGCGCACGGCCCGGCCAGCTCAGCTACTGCTCCTGGGGCCAGGGCTCAGGCGGGCACCTGACCATGGAATTCCTGCTCAAGCAGGCCGGCCTGCAGATGCAGCATGTGCCCTACAAGGGCAGCAGCCCCTGCGTGCAGGGCCTGCTGGGCGGGCAGGTGCAGGCCGCGTTTGCGGACACCTCTTCCACCGTGGAGCTGGTGCGTGCGGGCCGCGTGCGCGCCATTGCGCACAGCGGCGACAAGCGCATTCCCAGCCAGCCGGACCTGCCCAGCCTGACCGAGGCGGGCTACCCGTTCCACAACTATTCCTGGTACGGCGTCTTCGCGCCCGCCAAAACGCCGCAGCCCATCGTGGACAAGCTCAACGCCGCCATCAACCAGTTGCTGCAGGACCCGGCCACGGCCAAAAAGCTGGGCGAGCTCAACGCGG
>NZ_JTKZ01000946.1:13800-15639 GCF_000799035.1 Delftia sp. ZNC0008 | reverse complement strand
CCGCGTCTTGGTGCCTCGGCCATGGCGCGTGTACTCGACGATGGACGTGCGCTTGCCGTAGCCGTTTTCCGTGGCCGTGAGCACGCTTTGCGATTCGTCCTCGGCCACCAGCATCGCGATCACGCTCTGGCCCTCTTCCAGGGTCATGCCCTTGACGCCACGCGCATTGCGGCCCATGGGGCGCACGTCGTTTTCGTCGAATCGAACGGCCTTGCCGCCGTCGCTGAACAGCATTACGTCATGCTTGCCGTCGGTGAGGGCTGCGCCGATCAGGAAGTCGCCCTCGTCCAGGCCCACGGCGATGATGCCGGCCTTGCGCGGGTTGGAGAACTCGTCCAGCGCCGTCTTCTTCACGGTGCCCATGCTGGTGGACATGAACACATAGTGGTCGGCCGGGAAGCTGCGGTACTCGCCCGTCAGCGGCAGCACCACGTTGATCTTCTCGCCATCCTGCAGAGGGAACATGTTGACGATGGGGCGTCCGCGCGAGCCGCGCGAACCTGCGGGCACTTCCCAGACCTTGAGCCAGTACAGGCGGCCGCGGTTCGAGAAGCACAGCAGGTAGTCGTGCGTGTTGGCGATGAACAGCTGATCGATCCAGTCGTCTTCCTTGGTGGCCGTGGCCTGCTTGCCGCGGCCGCCGCGCTTTTGCGAGCGGTACTCGGACAGCGGCTGGCTCTTGATGTAGCCCGTGTGGCTGAGCGTGACCACCATGTCGGTGGGCGTGATCAGGTCCTCGGTGGACAGGTCCTGCGCGCTGTACTCGACCGTGCTGCGGCGGGCTCCGACCTTGCTCTGGCCGAACTCGGCCTTGATCTGCTTGAGTTCGTCGCCAATGATGGCCGACACGCGCTCGGGCTTGGACAGGATGTCCAGCAGGTCCTCGATGACGGACATCACGTCCTTGTACTCGGCGACGATCTTGTCCTGCTCCAGGCCGGTCAGGCGCTGCAGGCGCATCTGCAGGATTTCCTGGGCCTGGGTCTCGGACAGGCGGTACAGTCCATCTGCCTGCATGCCGAATTCGCGCTCCAGGCCATCGGGGCGGTAGTCGTCGGCATTGACCACGCCGCCGTCGGTACGGGTGCGCGTCAGCATCTCGCGCACCAGCTTGCTGTCCCAGTTGCGCGTCATCAGCTCGGCCTTGGCCACAGGTGGCGTGGGCGCGTTGCGGATGATGGCGATGAAGTCGTCGATGTTGGCCAGCGCGACCGCCAGGCCTTCCAGCACATGGCCGCGCTCGCGCGCCTTGCGCAGTTCATAGACCGTGCGGCGCGTGACCACTTCGCGGCGGTGCTGCAGGAAGACCTCGACCAGATCCTTCAGATTGCACAGCTTGGGCTGGCCATCGACCAGCGCCACCATGTTCATGCCGAAGGTGTCTTGCAGCTGGGTCAGCTTGTACAGGTTGTTGAGCACGACCTCGGGCACTTCGCCGCGCTTGAGCTCGATCACCAGGCGCATGCCCGACTTGTCGGACTCGTCCTGGATGTGGCTGATGCCCTCGATCTTCTTTTCGTGCACCAGCTCGGCCATGCGCTCCTGCAGCGTCTTCTTGTTGACCTGGTAGGGCAGCTCATCGACGATGATGGCCTGGCGCTGGCCGCGGTCGATGTCCTCGAAGTGGCACTTGGCACGCATCACCACGCGTCCGCGACCCGTGCGATAGCCCTCCTTGACACCGTTGATGCCATAGATGATGCCGGCCGTCGGGAAGTCGGGCGCGGGGATGATCTCCATCAGCTCGTCGATGGTGGCCTGGGGCGTCTGCAGCAGGTGCAGGCAGGCGTCCACCACCTCGTTGAGGTTGTGCGGTGGAATATTGGTGGCCATGCCCAC
>NZ_JTKZ01000946.1:0-13790 GCF_000799035.1 Delftia sp. ZNC0008 | reverse complement strand
CAATGCCCGAGGAACCGTTGACCAGCAGATTGGGCAGCCGCGCAGGCAGCACCAGCGGCTCGCGCTCGCTGCCGTCGTAGTTCGGGCCGTAATCGACCGTTTCCTTGTCGATATCGCCCAGCATTTCATGGGCAATCTTGGACAGGCGGATTTCGGTGTAACGCATCGCCGCCGCGCTGTCCCCGTCCACCGAACCGAAGTTGCCCTGACCGTCCACCAGCATGTGGCGCAGCGAGAAATCCTGCGCCATGCGCACGATGGTGTCGTACACCGCACTGTCGCCGTGCGGGTGGTATTTACCGATCACATCACCGACGATACGCGCCGACTTCTTGTACGGCCGGTTCCAGTCGTTGTTGAGCTCGTGCATGGCAAAAAGCACGCGCCGATGCACAGGCTTGAGACCATCTCGCGCATCGGGCAGCGCCCGGCCCACGATCACGCTCATTGCGTAATCGAGATAGCTGCGACGCATCTCCTCTTCGAGGCTGATGGGCAGGGTTTCTTTAGCAAACTGGGTCATGTGTGGCGATACTCTGACGGCGGGAAAAGGCCCATTTTAGGTCGAATGACGTGTAGCAGCCGAGCAACATAACCCTGGAATTCCGCCGCTGTCCTACTTGTTGGCCCCCGCTTGGCGGTCCGTCTGCATGTGACGTATGGCACAATCAATTCAACGTTTTTGGTGATGGTCACTGATGACGTCCACAGATTCGCAGCCCTGCTGCGGCTTTTTCCCCAAGAGGAGAACCATGAAGAAACTGAACAAAGTGGCGATGTTGTTTGCCTCTGCCGCCCTCGCAACGGCCGCTGGCGCACAAGTGAAGGCTGCTGACGGTGGCAAGACCATCGACAACTGGCAAAACGGCACCAGCGAACTGGTGTGGAAGAACGGCACGAACGAACTGTGCTGGCGCGATGCCAACTGGACGCCCGCCACTGCAGCTGCTGACTGCGACGGCGCTCTGAAGCCTGTGGCCGCCGCTGTGGCTCCCGCCGCAACGCCCGCTCCGGCAACTCCCGCACCCGCACCGGCACCCGCTCCGGCCGTGGCCTCCAAGGTGACCTTCTCTGCCGACGCTTTCTTCGACTTCGACAAGTCGGTTCTGAAGCCCGAAGGCAAGGCCAAGCTGGACGACCTGGCCTCCAAGGTCAAGGGCATCAACCTGGAAGTGGTCATCGCCGTGGGTCACACCGACTCCGTTGGCTCTGACGCCTACAACCAGAAGCTGTCGGTTCGCCGCGCTGAAGCCGTGAAGGCTTACCTGGTGTCCAAGGGCATCGAAAAGAACCGCGTCTACACCGAAGGCAAGGGCGAAAAGCAGCCTATCGCCGACAACAAGACCAAGGAAGGCCGCGCGAAGAACCGTCGCGTGGAAATCGAAGTGGTCGGCACCCGCGCCGCCCAGTAATCTTTCGATTGCTTCTCGCAAAAGCCCCGGCAACGGGGCTTTTTTTATGGCTGAACGGTCGCCGCAATCGCCGACAATCGACGCCATGAGCAACGCAATCAACCTCAACGCCGACCCGGCGGAGCTGGAGAAATTCTCCAGCCTGGCCCATCGCTGGTGGGACCCGGAAAGTGAGTTCAAACCCCTGCATCAGATCAATCCGCTGCGGCTGGACTGGATCGATGCGCAAGTTCCCTTGAAGGGGCGCAGAATTCTGGATGTCGGGTGTGGCGGCGGCATCCTTGCCGACTCCATGGCGCGCAAGGGTGCGCGCGAAGTGGTTGGCATCGATCTGGCCACCAAGGCATTGCGCGTGGCCCAGCTGCATGCACTGGAGACGGGTACGCCCAACATTCACTACCACGAAGTGAGTGTGGAGCGTCTGGCCCAGGAGCAGCCTGGTTCCTTTGATGTGGTGACCTGCATGGAGATGCTGGAGCATGTGCCCGATCCCGCCTCCGTGGTGTCGGCCTGTGCTGAGCTGGTCAAGCCTGGCGGCTGGGTGTTCTTCTCCACGATCAACCGCAGTGCAAAGGCCTTCGGTCTGGCCATCGTCGCGGCAGAATACCTGCTCAAGATGATTCCCAAGGGAACGCATGAGTACGCGAAACTGATCCAGCCCAGCGAACTCGCCATGTTCGCCCGTCAGGCTGGCCTTGATCTGCAGGCCAGCAAGGGCCTGCAGCACAACCCCATCACCGGGCGCTACTGGCTCAGTGCAGACACATCTGTGAACTACATGCTGGCCACGCGCCGGGCCGAAGGGTAAGCCGCATGTGGAAAGAAGTCCGAGCCGTGCTGTTCGATCTGGACGGCACCTTGATCGACAGTGCACCAGACCTGGTTGCAGCCGCAGACAGGATGCGTACGGATCGGGGGATGCCTTCAATTCCCTATGAGCGATATCGACCCATGGCGGGCGCGGGGGCGCGGGGCATGCTGGGGGTGGGGTTCGGGCTCACGCCCGACTCGCCCGAGTTTGCGCAGATGCGCGAGGAGTTCTTCCGCAACTACGAGCAATGCATGACAGAGCGCACCTATGCGTTCGAGGGTGTCGAGGAACTGATTGCACGACTCCAGGCTGTGTCCATGCCCTGGGGCGTGGTCACGAACAAGTCCATGCGCTTTACCGATCCGCTGACGCAACAGATGCCGCTGTTCGCAACTGCGTCAGCCGTCGTCAGCGGCGACACCACGCCCCACGCAAAGCCCCATCCTGCACCCTTGCTGGAGGCTGCCGCGCGTATCGGCCTTCCTCCCGAGAGTTTTGTCTATGTCGGTGACGACGAGCGCGACATCGTTGCAGGCAAGGCCGCAGGCATGAAGACCGTGGCGGCTTGCTACGGCTACCTTGGCGCAGCCGGCGATACGCTGCACTGGCAGGCGGATGCGCAAATCAATTCTCCGCTGGAGCTCTTGAAACTGCTGGAAAGAGGCTAAGATAGGAGCCTTGGGGCTGTCCTGGTTTCGACGTGGGTTCGGGACCGGTGTGGTGCATGTCGAGCTTGATTGACGCTCGTAAATCTCCATTCAAAAAACTAACTGCAAACGACGAACGTTTCGCACTCGCCGCTTAAATCCGGTGAGCCTTGCAACAGCACGCTGATGGGCTGGGCAAGGGGGTAGCAATACCTCCCGGCTGCAAGGGAATTCACATCAGCTGGCTGCGTGCTGGGCTTCTTAGTACGTGGCAAGATCCAAGGAAGCTGGCATCCCGGGTAGCGTGCGCCTGCGCGACTCGGGAGGCGAGACTCAAAACAGAACGCTAAACATGTAGATCTGCCCGGCGAAGGCTTGCGGACGCGGGTTCAATTCCCGCCAGCTCCACCATCCAAGACAACGCCACACAACGGAGAACCCGATGTGTGGCGTTTTTTCTTGCCCGCTCGTTGCCTTGTGTTGCCCTGAAATTCACACCGGAATCACACCGGATTCACACGGGCTCAGTTCACCGCCTGGAGCGTGGCCCGGGGCTTCTGGTAGTCCTCGCGGATGAACTTCCCGTAGGTGCGAAAGACCATCTCCACATCTTCGTGGCCCAGTTGCTGGGCGACATACCACGGGTTGGCACCGGCGGTCAGGATCGAAGAAGCGTAGGTATGCCGCACCTGATAGGGGTTCCGGTATGGGATGCCGGAACGCTGCATGATGGGCATCCATGCGGTCTTGCGCACCTGGGCATCAGTTGTCCACGGCTCGAGCGTCCGAGGGTTGAGCCAAACCCGTGCGCCGCGGAGCATGCTGTAGGCCTTCTGTGTTCGCAGGGCCTCCATGGCCTCGAAGTTCAGGTCCACGCTGCGGATGCCTGCGGCCGTCTTTGGTGCCTTGAGCACACCCACGACCTGGTTTTGCTCGATCCGGGCCGTTTCCTTCTCCCAGTCTATGTGTCTCCATTCGAGGGCCTGCAGTTCGCCCGGCCTCAGACCAGTGTTGAACCAGAACTGAACCATCGGCCGCTCATCGTCTCTGCACGCCAGCAGGATCTGCTCCCGCTCCGCCTGAGTGAAGGGCTGGATCACATAGTCGCTTGCCTTGCTCGTCTGGCGGATGAGCTTGGTGAGCGCGAGCCGATCGAAGGGATTGAACTCGACTAGTCCGTCGTTCAGCGCATCTTCAAACACGCTGCGCAAGGGAATCAGCATGTTCCGGATAGCCTTGCTGGTGCAGTCCATCCCGCTGATCCACTCCCGGAGGGCGGAAGGGGTGACTTCATGGAGCTTGAGACCATGCCATCGCCGCATGCGCTCCCCGCTGATGCTTTTTTCGTAGCCACGGAATGTGGCTGGCGACATCTTCCCGTTCTCGACCTGCTTGCGGTACAGCTCCAATTGCTTCACCAACATCTCTTCCATCAGGCAGGAAAGCGGATCTGGCGCGCGGGCCTTCGCACTGGCCGGGAAGTACTCGGCATACACAAACGTGCCATCTGTGATTTTGCGCCGGATCTCAGCACGCAGGTTTGCTGCGTACTGGATGCTGCCCTTGTTGACCGGCCCAGGGGGTAGCAGTTCGCGGCATTGCTGCCCGTGCCACGAGAACGCGATCTGAATTCGAGCGCCCGTGGCCATTTCCCGGACTGTCACGCCTGCCGGAGTTGATGGAGCTGGTTTTTTATCCACTGATCTGCTTCCTTTACGTTTACATAGAGGTGTCTGCCCACGACGCCGCAATGCGTGCCATCCAGCCAAATGCCGGCGCGACGGCGGTTATGGACGGTCATCGGCGTGATGCCAGTCATTTCCTTGTATTTCGTGGCAAGCACCCAATCCGCGCCCTGGGATGGCACGGTATTTCCTGGGGCGCAAGGTTCTGTAACTGTGTGTTTCATGTAATCCACCGAATTTGGGGCTCAAAACGGGTTCTTTCCGCGCACCCTGGGTTGATTTATCCAAGTGAAATGTGGCGGCGTACCGGCATTGAGGTATTGAGTCCAGATCGTCTGTCCAGCGTGGCAACGTTCGTGCCGACCAGGCAAGACGCCAGCTGCGCAACACTGGGGACACGCAAAGTGATGGGTCAGGTAGGCTTTGTCAGCGGCCTCCCAGGAGTCGCGTGGTGTTGTCATGGCAGCTTGTACGCCCGGAAGTGCTCGCGCAGCCGAGCGAACACAGCCGGATGCATGAACAGTCCTTGCGGGGTCCGGAAGCAAGAAGGCAACTGGCTCTCCACGCGCACAGCGGCCCAGCGTCGGCGGCGCTTGGCGATTGGGTGCCGGCGCAGCTCCCAGGCCACATGCACGGTCACTGCATATGGAGTCTGGAATACCGGCACCCCGTTGAAGGTGCTGAACTGGTTGATGTTCATTGCGAGCCCAGAAATGAGAAACCCCGCTCAAAGGCGGGGCTGGTTGATTGGAGGGTGGTGCGAGCTACGCTCGCCAGAGCCACCAAACGGTCCTGTCTGGTCCCGACGCCAAATCCCAGCCGCCGAGCCACTGATGAGGCAAGGAGCGCTGGATCGCCGCCACATCGGCGGACAGGCGCATTTCGGCGACGTGCCGGGCTGCCGCCGCTTCGATGGTGCTGGCCACAGCCGCGCGGGCCTCGCGCTCCAGGCGTGGGAGAAAGTCGGCGCGCTGTGCTTGCAGCAGGCGCAGCCCGGCCAGTAGGTCTGGATGCAGCGCCAGGCAATCGTCTGCAGGGTCCAGGATTTCGTTACGGTCCCAGCAGATCACGTAGCACATGCCGCCGATCACGCGGTTGGTGAAGCCAGGCGCGCGATCCAGGAGGCTGTCAAGCACGTCGTAGAGGCGGCGCAGGTGCTTGCGGTCATCAGGATCGAAGTAGGTGGCGTCCTCGCCCCCATCCCATGGGCAGTACCCGCTGGAGAGGTCGTTCATCAGGGAGAGCAGTTCCCCGGCCGCGTCGATGTCGCGTTCGCTGGGCCTGGCGATCTTCATGATGATCCTTCGACAACAGCTTGAGCGCCCTCCAGCACCCTGGACACGCGCAGCCACTCGACTTCGACAATGGGGCCTTGGCTGCAGATGGTGGAATCGAGAAGCTTGCGCTGTTCGTGGTTGATAACTTGGAGCGCGTGGACCGCACGCGCCATCGTGGTCACTACATCCAGCAGGCCGAGCATGTCGCTCGGGTTGACGCAGACGCACTGCCCACTGCCTTCGGCGGCTTTGGAGAGGTCGCGTAGGCGCTGCAGTTCCTCTTTGGTCATGACAATCCTCCGGTGATGCCGTGGGCGACCTCGCCGTGGCGAATGCCGTTGATGAAGTCCGCTCGACTCTCGGCGGATGCACCCAAGTAGCCGGCGTCGGCCATCAGCTCATCCACGCGCGCGGGCGGCAGCGGGCCGGTGGCCTTGGATGTGAGCGCGGCGCGGCCCTCGTCAGTCAGGTGCAGGCGAGTGACGCGCACGGGACCGCCTGCGACTACCTCGCGCCGGGCGATGAGCGGATTGGGCCTCGGGATGATGCCGAGCGCCGTCTCAATGGCAGCATCGGCGCAATCCCAGACCTGGTGCTTTGGCTCCACGTCTTCGAGCGCGTGATCGCACCGGTCCTCGTGCTCGCGCATGACATCCCAGATCGCGCGGGCGACATCGGAGCGCAGCCGCAATCGGTCGTCATCGCTCAGCGGCAGCGGCTTGCGCGCCTCCAGCTCATCCGTCTCTGCGCGCTTGAGGATGCTGTTCTCGGAGGCGAGGTCCAGGGCCTGCATTTCCAGCTTGTGGACCTGTGCGAGCAGGCGCCCCAGCTCATCGACTGCATCCGAGGCCCAGGCGCGCAGGATCTCTGGGTGCATGCTGGCGCGGTGCTCGCGGATGAGCGCATCCGCCCGGGAGGGTGTTGGTGCTGTGGTCACGGGGTCTGTCCTTTCTCGGCTGCCGGCGCGAGCTGCTGCAGGGCCTCGCGCACGGCATTGCAGATGCGCTCCAGGTAGCCGTACTCCGGGTTTGGCTCCTCGGATTCAGGGCCAAGCGCGTACCACCACTCCTGGTGGAAAACTTCTTCGAGGAGCTTGGAATGGCTCCAGCAGGAGTCCTGTGTTTCGCAGTCACTGAGATCGTCGGCTTCGTCAAACAGCTCGCGCGCCTGTTCTTTGTCGAGGCTCCCGTATTTCATCTGCGTGCGATGGTCCCGGAATCGGCGGCGCAGGCAGATCGTCTTGCGCGCGAACTTCGCCAGCGCCTCGCCGTTGAACCGCGTGGAGTTCAGGCCAGGCGCGAAGTTCTTGATCAGGTAGTGGTTGTCGCAGCTGGCGAAGAACTGCGCGATGCCCTGATCGCCCATGGCGCCCCAGTACGACGCCCAGGCTCTGCCGTAGCACTCGATGGTGATTCTGCCGCGCCCTGGCTCAATGTCATCCAGCGTGACCCGTACGGGGTCCAGTCGGTGGGATTGCATGATGTCGCTGATCGTGAGGTGCACGACCGCGTTTGAACGCTCAACCTTCATGTGGTCCTTTCTGCTGCGCCTGGGCGCGCTGTGCTTTCCACTTGGGTTCGGTGGCCACTGCGGTCGCGCGGTCGGTGGCGATCACCGGGAGTTGCAGGAATGGGTAGCGTTCGCCAAAGCCGGCGCACGCCAGGGCTGCCCCGGAATCGTCCTGGATCACCCGGCCAAAGCCTGCGGGCCATTTCGTCATGTACTGCGCCAGAATTTCAAGCAGAGTCATGTGCTCTCCTTGTGCGCTGCGGGGCGCCTGCGGGCCTTGCGGGCGCCCTTGTATTGCGGTTCTGGGTGGTGGAGCGGAGGAGCCAGCGCGGCAGCCAAGATGGCGGCCCAGTTCGCTTTGTTGTTGAGCACGACAGGCCCGGCATCGCCATCGACCATCCCGGGCTCGGGCGGCACGCCCATGGGGTCGATGACACTGCATGGCACGGCCACGGTGCTGTGGCCGTTGTTGTAGTAGTCCAGGCTCTCCATCACGCTCTCGCTGCTGTATCGGCCAGACCAGGGGAGAGGCCAGGAGTAGCCAGAGTTCTCCGGCCGCCAGAACGTGATGTAGCGCGCGTCGCGGCGTGTGTGCTTCGTGCTGACGATGTAGCAGTCAGCCATTGCCGTGCTCCCCCTTGGCTGCTGCCTGGGCTGCGTCCGGGCTGCAACGGTCGATCCTCTCGATCTCGGCCAGGATCAGGGCTCCAGACTTGACCAGGGCGCGGCGCGGCGTGCATGGCTTGAACTCCCAGGAACGCGGCCATGGATAGTTGGTCGGCGGGTACACGTTGTCGTCCAGCGTCAGGTCGCGGTCGATGTCCCTGGAGATGGCCTGCAGGTTGTCCGATGCAACTGCTGCATATCCAGCCGCCGCAAAGCACATCTCGCCTTCGTCGTGCTGGTCGTCGTGCTCTGGCGTCCAGCCTTCGGCTTCGACCTGGCGGCGGCGCTCGGCCAGCACGTCCCGCGCGGCCTGGCTCAACACCTTGACGGGGTCATCCACTGCAGGCGCAGCAGGTGCTGCCCCGCTGGCATAGGCCAGGGCCTGGCTCTGCTGCTCGGGCGTGCCGTGCTGGAGCATCACCGATGCGATATGGTCCTGGGTGGCCTTGTCGCGCGACGTCATGCCGGCCGAGGGCGCAGCAGGTGCCTGGGGCGCTGCTGCCATCGCCTTCGCATAGGCCAGCGCATCGGAGAGACGCACCAGGGGTTCGGCTTGGAGCCATTCGTGGCCTGCCGCGTGTCGCTTGAAATCTACCGTTGGCGGCAGGTCGCCGGCTTTCTCTCCGCCTTCTATCTTGATGGGCTTGTTGAGCCACGCCACTGTTTCAGGCGCGGGCGCCTGTGGTGCTGCCGCCAGCCGATCCAAGACCATCGTCTCCACGATGATCGCCATCTCTTCGACATCGCCAGAGAGGCCGTGGGTGAGGCTCAGGGCTTCCATGTCTTCGTCGGTGAGCACTTTGGCGCCGCTGGCCGAGGCTTCAGATCCCTGTTGTGTCGGCGCTGCTGCCAGCGCGGCGCAGGACAGGTCGCCCGTGGTGTACCGGCGCAGCTCGGCAAGGGTCTTCGGAGCATCGCGCTTCTTGTCGATGGCACTGCATGCCGAGGCGATCAGGTCGAACGGAACGGCGATCATGCTGCCGGGCTTCGCTGCGGCGAAAGTGGCTGCGCCATTGGCGAATTCCTCAACCTCGTTGTAGCGGGGATGGTCTGCCGCCACGATGAACGACTGGTCATCCACGATCATCAGGCCCAGGTCTTGGATTTCATCGGTCAGCCAGCCGCCCCGGTCGTGGTCGTAGCGCTCGCACTCGAAAGAGCCGTCCGAGCCATTGACCGGCAGCGTGTAGCTGTCGTGCGGGCCGCCGTAGGTCGGCACGTACTGGCCTGATTTGTGATGCTCGATCCACATGAAGAAGGGGCGGCCAGTGATGGGGCACACATCCGGGCACCAGGGCGCGGTCGGGGCTGCAGGCGCTTCCAGGGCGGGCGCTGCCGGGGCGCGCAGGTATGCCATGGGCGCGCCCGGCTCGGTAGCGGCGTCCAGCACGATCTCGGCCACCTCCAGGCTGCGGCTGGGGTTGCCGGCAAAGCCCATCATCACGATGGCAAGGTCGCGGCGCGTCTTGTCCCAGGCCGGACCAGCCACAGCGGCAGGAGCTGCCCCGGCGTAGAGCGGCGTCCAGGCGCCAGAGGTCTTGCGTGCTTCGCAGATCTGGCTGTGCATGATCGGCCCCTCGGTGCTGCCATCGCTGCAAAACCGAATCCAGCATACGGGCTGGGCCGGCTCATCGATCTGGGCCAGGCACTGGTGGTCCAGGCGTGGCAGCTCGCACCACGCCACCACGTTGCCATCGACGCCCCAATGCTGCTCCTCGTGCTGGTTCATCTCGTACCAGCCGGCGGGGCAGAAGTATTCGTCTTTCTCCTCGCTGTATTCACCCCATTCGGGATCGGCGTCATCCCCAAGCGGTAGGGTGTGCTGGGCTGCCCACATGGCTCGCATTGGGATCTTCGCGCCCTCCAACCAAGCGAGGACGTAGCGGCCAGATTTCGGAAGAGCCTCGGAGGTCTTGATGATCTTCATGGTTGCCTTTCGGGGAGCAGCTGCCAATGCGCTGCAGTGGTGTTGATGACGTGGCCTGCGCGCTGCAGCAGCGGGCACTGGGGTGGGGTCGGGGTCATGGGGTGCAGAAAAAGCAAACCCGCCGAAGCGGGAGGGTCAGTTGCGGAGCGCTCTGGCGAGCCTGGCGCCGATCCAGCGCACGACAGGCACCGGCCAGCTGTTGCCCAGCGCCTTGTAGCGGGGGCCGTCTGGGCAGGCGTCGGAGGGCTTGCCGCGCCAGGGGATAGCCGTGTAGCCATCAGGAAATCCCTGCAGGCGCTCGCACTCGGTTGGGGTGAGGCGGCGGACCTGGGCGCCGAGCATTACGCCGTTGTGGCGGCGGCTTCCATAGTTGACGTCCAGGGTGCCCACGGTCTCGTTCATGCGCACGCCAGATTGCGAGGCCTGCACAGCCACGGCCGTTGGGTTTGTGGCGCCCAGGGCCGGGCTCAGGTTCTCGGTGCTGGCATGCTGAGTTGCGGACATGCGCGCGGGGAATGCGATGGTCGGAGCGTGGGCGCCGGCCGCCAGCGGATGGCACGGATCACCAGGCTTGGGGCTGCTGTAGTTGGCCGCGCTGGTGATCTGCGTGGTGTCGAACGCGACGGGGATCAGCGGCGTGCCGCGTCCCGTGCCGTCCTCGCTGTCGTCGAAGCCTTCACCGCGCAGGGTGTGCGTGATCTGTGGGATCAGGTGGCTGTGCCCGTGGTTTGCGTCCTGGCCACTGGCCCCTTGCAGGCGCCCGAAGCTGGCATCGATCGTCGCGACAGTGTCTACGAGCTGGCCACGCTCTGGGTCGTTGACGCCGCCACGGCGCCCAGCGCTTGCTGTAAGGCTGCCGGCAGGTTTTTGCCCCGCTTCTCGGCTCGGCGCAGTATCCCGGCGCATGCCGTCCCACTCAAAAAGTACCGCTGCGGGATCGAACCCGTTTCGAGCGCTTGCGATAACGAACACACGGCGGCGTCGTTGGGCCACTCCGAAATATTGGGCGTCCAGGGTCCGCCATGCGACTGACCGCGCTGGTCCATACACAGCACCAGCGTTTGCCCAGCGGCCCCCTGGTGGCTGAAGCGGCTCATCTTCTCCGGCAAGGCCTGCCAGAAAGCACCCGAATGCGTTGTCCTTGGTGCTGAGGACGCCCGGGACGTTTTCCCAGAGGATGCCGGCTGGAGGCTTTCCAGCGGCAAGTCGAACATGGTCAATTGCATCTGCAAGCTCCACGAATTTGAGGGTGAGATTGCCGCGGGCATCGGCAAGGGAATTGCGCAGGCCCGCGACGCTGAATGCTTGGCAGGGCGTACCACCGCACAGGACATCGGGCGCGGACACCTCGCCGGAGAGCACGCGCCGCGCGATTGCGGTCATGTCGCCTAGATTCGGCACGGCCGGGTAGTGGTGGGCCAGCACGGCGCTGGCGAAGGGATCGATCTCGCTGAGCCAGGCGGGCACAAAGCCCAGCGGACCGAGCGCCACGCTCGCGGCCTCAATGCCGCTGCAGACGCTGCCTAATGTGATGGGTGGCGCGTTCGCCATGCAGGGTTCCTTTGGGACAAAAAAAAGCCACTCGCGGCATACCGGGAGGGCTTCGGTGGTTGTGTGTGGGTTCAGCTGGCGGGCGTCTCGTCCCAGGTGCGGCCGTCCAGCTGGCGGCCTGCGGCCTTCTTGCCGACCCGGTACATCGTCATGGCGCCGGGCGGGAAAGCGTTCGGCTCCAGGAGGTGATGCACGGTGCCGTCCAGGTGAATGACCGTGCTCTCCGTGCTGCACACACGGCCATAGATGTCATCCAGGTTGGCTTGGTCCTCGTGGGGCTTTGCAATCACACGGGACCGCCACAGAGCTCGGTCCTCACCTTCGCTCATCTGTGAGATCGGCCGCCACTCGCCCCACTGCTTGAACAGGAAGGGCACGCCGGCCGATTGGCACTGGTCACGCAGGCCACTGGACCAGTCGGGATGCATGGGCCGCGCACCTGGGCCGCTCTCTCCGCCGACAATCACCCAGTCCAGCGCGGGCAGATCTGGCGCCGGCTCATGCTCTTGATTGACGCATTGGGTGGTGCCGCGCAGCGGGTAGATCTCGCAGTCACCATTGATGTCGATGACGGTCAGATCCACAGGTCCCAGCAGGGGCTCCATGGAGAGGAAGCGCCGGCGCGCCGGCACGACCAGCAGCTTGTGGATGTCGCGGTCGGCCTCGGGCTGGTTGGTGATGGTGGCGCCCAGCCACACGTTGCTGGGCGGGTTGTCGTCTTCGGTCCAGTCCTGGAGCCACTGTGACAGCGGCTGCGCATCCACTGCCGGCCAGTTGTCCAGCACCCAGTTGTGGGCCTCCTGCAGGCGTTGCCGCACGATGCCAACACGCTTGGTCAGCAGCAGCCAGTCGAGGTGCGGCGTGGTGCGCACCAGCTCAAGCAGGTCCACCAGCCATTCGATAGGCACGGCGTTGTCCGCCCAGTCGGCCAGCGATGCGCAGAACACGCGCTGGCGGCGGCCATGCTGCGCCATGAATGCATCGGCCTGGGCGTTCCAGCGGCGCGGCATGGCCCAGGTGGCGGGGCTGGTGCGGCGGCGCGGAGCGCCTGGACCCCAGTTCACGGCCTGGCCGCCGGCAAACCGCGCATTGCGGGTCTCGGCATAGCAGTGGTCACAGCCTGGGCCCACCTTCTGGCAGCCTTCCCAGGGGTTGAACGTGTGGTCGGTCCATTCGATCTTGCTGTTCTCAGACATTGTGGGTTCCATGCAAAAAAGCCCGAGAGGCGACTGCCAAACGGGCTATGGGGGGTTAGGATTCGCCACTCATGAAAGGAGAGGGCGATGATTGAAAATCAGATGGCTATTTCTGCCTTGCAAACTGCTGCTCCAGAGGAGTTTTGTTTTCTCTGGAGAAATTGGTGGGCGATATGTATGACAAAGTCCGAATGGGCCAGCTGGGTGCAAGCAATTGGATCAGTTGCCGCTATATTTTCGGGTTTCTATTTGGCAAGAAAAACCCTGCGCCTTCAGCATGAGCAACAGCTCCAGAGGGATGCAGAAGAAAAGCGAATTAGAAATCGGATGCAATACTGTGTACTAGCCGATCTTTTTGACGCTACGGAAGCATGGGGAAATGAGTTGGAAAGAACTATTAATGACAGAGAGAACTACAGTGTCGATAGCTCAATTTATATGGCGGAATCCCTGGCTGATCGTCTGAGGTCAGTATCTAATGAGCAATTGCCTGCAGTTGACTCAATTAGAAGAATAAATATGGCTATCATCAGTGTAGATGCATTGATTGCTGGGCTCAAGGTTGTTCAGTCCCTCGAAGGTGAAGCGGAAATTTCTGCTCGGCAAACAGTCAAGTTTCGCGCTAATCGTCTTGCAAATTTGGCTTTGGTTGATAAGGATTTCTGCGATAAACAGGCGAAGGATATTTCCACCGCAGAAGAGATATCTATAAGTGAACAAGCCGAAATAAGCAGGGCACAGTCCTTATCCGAGCTGTTTAGCAAATAGCGGGGGGAGGCCCTGTCCAAAGACACCGTTATGGTGATGAGAATCAAATCTTGAAGGGCGTGCGGTCCTTGCCCTTGATCCAGTTCGGGGGCTTGCCGCGCCCGGTCCAGGTGGAACCCGTGGCCGGGTCGCGGTACTTCGGCACGCCCACGCTGCTTTTGGCCTTGCCCTGGGGGAAGACATCGGCAGCGGTCAAGCTGTGCTCCTGGATCAGCGCGCGGGCCGCGGCGATGCCCTCGGCTTTGCGCTCGGCCTGGGCCTGGGCGATCTGGGCTTCGAGTTCGGCCTTGCGGGCCAGCAGGTTCTGGTAGTCGGTCATGTCAGGGGTTCCTTTCTTGGAC
>NZ_JTKZ01000591.1:0-7849 GCF_000799035.1 Delftia sp. ZNC0008 | reverse complement strand
GGCAACACCTTCCATCTCGATCAAGGACATCACGCCAGTCTAGGAAGGCTGTGTGACAGGCCCGTGTCGCGCCACCGGACTGGCGGCTCAGGCAGCTCAGGCAGCTCAGGCAGCTCAGGCAGCTCAGGCAGCTCAGGCAGCAGGGTGCCGTCTGTGCCAGTCCGTGGCCTGCTGGAACGCCCAGCCCGCGCGCACCAGCAGGTCTTCGCGGAAGTCGGGGGCCACGAACTGGAAGGCCACGGGCGCGCCATCGGGAGTGCGTCCGCCGGGCAGCGTGATCGTGGGGCTGCCCGTCAGGTCGAACGGGCAGGTGTAGCGCAGCATGCCCGAGAACAGCTCGGCATCGGAGCCGAAATGCGCCATGCGCTGCAGCGTGGGGGCCGCAAAGGCCGTGGCGGGGACCAGCAGCAGGTCCACCTGCGCGAAGAGTGCGCGTACCCGGCCCGTGAAGTCCGCGCGGCGCAGCAGCAGCCGCTGGTAGTCGGTGGCGGACAGGCCCAGCCCCAGGTCGATCAGCCCGGCGAGCCCGGGGCCATAGGCCTCGCGCCGTGCAGGGAACGTGGCGCCGTGCGCCACGGCGGTCTCCACCGCGCACAGCGCCGGCCAGTCCTCCACCGCCTGGGTGGCATCGGGAAAGCGGACCTCCTGCACGCTGGCCCCCAGGCGTTGCGCCACCGCCAGGGCCTGCTCCACCGCCTGGCGGGAGGGGGCATCCACGCCGTCCAGTGCCCATTGCCGGTCCATGCCCAGGCGCAGGCCGGAGAATCCGCGCGTCATCATGGCCAGATAGTCGGGCACGCTGCACTGGCTGGCCGTAGGGTCCAGCGGGTCCGCCCCGGCGATGGCCGCGAGCATGGCTGCGGCATCGGCGGCACTGCGCGCCATCGGGCCTATGTGGTCCAGGGACGCGGCCAATTCGAAGGCGCCGTGGCGGCTCACCCTGCCCCAGGTGGGCTTGAGCCCCGTGATGCCGTTGGCGGCCGATGGAAAGCGGATGGAACCCCCGGTGTCCGTGCCCAGCGATCCGAAGCACAGCCCCGCCGCCGTGGCCACGCCCGAGCCGCTGGACGAGGCCCCGGGCCATAGCTGGGCGCCCCAGGGGTTGACGGGGGCAGTGATCTCGGGATGGTGGTCGGCGAAGGCGCCTTCGGTCTGCTGCAGCTTGCCCAGGATGACGGCGCCGGCCTCGCGCAGCCTGCGCACCACGGTGGCATCTTCCGTGGGGCGATGGTCGCGGTGCAGCGTCATTCCATGCGTGGTGGGGACGCCCCGGGTCCACAGCAGGTCCTTGAGCGCCAGCGGCACGCCGTGCAGCGCACCGCGGCAGCGGCCCTGCGCGATCTCGGCGTCGGCGCGGCGGGCGTCCTCCAGCGCCTGCTGCGCCATCACCGTCACGTAGCTGTGCAGCCGCGCGTCCACGGCCTCGATGCGCGCCAGCATGTGGCGGGTCACCTCTTCAGAGGAAATGCGGCGGGACTGGATCTCGCGCCCCACCTCCAGCAGTTCGAGATGGTGCAGTTCGCTGTCGTTCATGGCATGTCTCCCGGCGCCCGGCTCCGGGGCGCCACCGTTGTTGCACTGGAAAAGCCGCACGGGACGCACGGCAGGCCCATGCTAGGGAGCCGGCGGCACGCACGCTTGTTCGGGAGGGTCAGCGACCTTGCTCAGGCGGCCAGCAGGCTGCGGGGCGTGCAGCCGAACGCCTTGCGAAAGGCTCGGCTGAAGTGCGCCGCATCGGAGAATCCATGCGCGAAGGCCGCCTCGGTCACGCTGGAGCAGCGCCCCTGCAGCAGGGCCTGGCGGCTGGCCTGCAACCTCAGCTGCCATACCAGGCCCATGGGCGTCTGGTTGTGCCGCGCGAAGGCCCGCGTCACGGTACGGGGCGAGACGTTGTGCTGCTGCGCCAGCCATTGCAGCGACAGCTCGGGCGAGCCCAGGTTGTCCTGGATGAACGCCTGGATGCGGCCATGCAAGTCCCTTTCCGCGCGGGGTTGCACGGCCATTTCCTGCATCTCCAGCGCCAGGGCCAGCACGTCGAGCAGCGCCATGCCGAAGCGCTGCGCCAAGGCATCACCGTGCGGCGCAGGCGGCATGGCCATGGCCTCGCCGAGCATGGCCCGCAGCGGCGCCACGGCCGGGGCATGGCCATGCAGCGCCCGGCCCGCGTGCAAGGGTGCACGGGCAAAGCGATTCAACAATTCGCTGCGCGGAATGCGCATCAGCAGGATATCGCGGGGCGCCACCGAGAATTCGAAAGGCTGCGCAGCGTCATAAAGCACCAGATTGCCCGCACTCAGCCGGGCCACTTGCCCGCCCTGGCGCACCTCGGCCTGGCCCTGGAGCAGATAGCCCAGCCACAGCTCGTCGCGGGCATGCAGGCGCAGGTGGGCTGCGTTGCGCACCCAGCGGTGGCTGGGCGCCGACATGGCACTGATCTCCAGCAGTCCCAGGGACCGCACGGACAGCGTGGCCCCGAAGCCGCCGGGACCTGCACCATCCCCCTGCGCGCGGTGGCTGTCGGCCGGGATGCAGTGGCGGCAGACCACCTCGTGCCAGTAGTCGAAACGATGGCGTGGCTCCTGCGAATGGGTGGAGTATTCGAACTGCATGGCAGCGCCCAGTATCCGCAGGCGGCCGCCGGCTGGCACCCCGGTGTTTACCCAAAGGCCCGGGGTGCCGCGACGGCGGCGCTGCGCAGCACGGCTCAGCTGTGACCCGGAGCCCGGTTCAGCAGATGCGTGCGCTGGTCGGCGCTCAGCGACAGGTAGCGCTCGTAGTGGCGCAGGATGTCGGCGATGACTTCCTCGCTGCGCAGGTACTGGATGTCGTGGCCCAGGCGACCGTCCTCGAAGAACGTGATGGGCTCGTAGACATGGCGCCGCTCCTGCTCGCTGGCCGCCTCGCTCACCAGGAAGGTAGGCACCGTGCGGCGCGTGGCGCGCACGCCGTAGACGAAGTCGCGCAGCGAGGGATCGGGCACGGTCAGGCGCACGGCGCCCTCGCCGTCCAGGTCCTCGGTGACCACCGCCTCGACGCCGCGCTTGTGCATTTCGGCTGCCACCTCGTTCATGGCCGGCAGCACCACGCCGGCCAGGAACCTGCGCACATCGGCGCGCGAGGGCTGGTGCACGATCTGCTCCAGGCGCTTGCGCCAGTGCTGGCCGCTCCAGAAGCTGGTGGCCGGAGCCAGGTCGGGCGAGAAGTGCGCGCGGTCGGCCAGCAGGCCGCGCCACAGCCCGTAGCACAGCGCCAGCATGATGACGGCCACCGGCAGGGCCGCCACCAGGGTCATGGCCTGCAGCGCCTTGAGGCCGCCGGCCAGCATCAGCACCATGGCTGTCGCGCCCAGCACGGCAGCCCAGAACAGCCGCTGCCAGACCGGCGAACGCGCATGGCCGCGCGAGGCGATGTTGTCCACCACGAAGGCCCCGGAGTCCGCCGAGGTGACGAAGAACACCGCGATGAGCACGATGGTGAGCCAGGCCACGGGCTTGAACCAGGGCAGGTACTCGAAGAAGCGGAACAGCAGCGCATCCACGTTCGAGGCCGTCTGCCCCAACGCGCCCATGGCCACGTGGGTGTCTATCCAGATGGCGCTGTTGCCGAAGGCCGTCATCCACAGCAGGTTGAAGGCCGTGGGCACCAGCAGCACGCCGGTCACGAACTGGCGGATGGTGCGCCCGCGCGAGATGCGTGCGATGAACATGCCCACGAAGGGCGACCAGGAGATCCACCAGGCCCAGTAGAGGATGGTCCAGCCGCCGAACCAGCCTTCCTGGCTGGGCGGCTCGTAGGCAAAGGTGCGGAACGACAGCTGCACCAGGCCAGACACGTAGTTGCCGATGTTCTCGCTCAGCGCCTCGAACAGGAAGACCGTGGGCCCGGCGACGATGACGAAGGCCAGCAGGATGAAGGCCAGCATGAGGTTGAACTCGCTCAGGCGCCGCACCCCTTTGTCCAGGCCCGAGACGGCAGACAGCCCGGCCAGGCAGACCACGATGACGATGACCGCGATGCGGAAAGCCGCCGCAGAGGTATCCCAGCCCGTGAGGGTGTGCAGGCCGGCGGCCAGCTGCAGCGCGCCGTAGCCCAGCGTGGTGGCGATACCCGCGATGGTGCCCACCAGCGCGAAGGCATCCACGCTGTGGCCGATGGGGCCGTTGATGCGCTTGCCCAGCAGCGGGTACAGGCCCGAGCGCATGGTCAGCGGCAGGTTGTAGCGAAAGCCGAAGTAGGCCAGCACCAGGCCCATGGTCCCGTAGACGGCCCAGGCATGGAAGCCCCAGTGGAAGAAGGTGGACTGCAGGGCCTCGCGTGCGGCGGCCGGCGTGGAAGGCACGGCCGTGGGCGGCTTGAGGAAATGCTGCAGCGGCTCGCCCACGCCGAAGTACATCAGGCCGATGCCCATGCCGGCGGCGAACAGCATGGCGGTCCAGGAGATGAAGCTGAACTCGGGCTCCGCATCATCGGGACCCAGGCGGATATCACCGAAACGGCTGGACGCGACGAAGATCAGAAAGACCAGGAACAGCGTGACCGAGACGGCATAGAACCAGTCCATGTGCCCCACCACCCAGGCCTGGGCGCTGGAGAACAGCCGGTCGGCACTGTCGGGCATGAAGCCGCAGTACAGCAGCAGCAGGCCCAGCACCAGCAGGGAAGGAATGACGACGGGGCCCGAGAACGTGATGCGCGGTGCAGGCTCTGCAGGCGATGGCGTGGCCGCCTGCGGCGCATCCGGTGGCGGAGCCGCCGGTGGCGCCGTGCGGGGATCGGTGTTCATGTCTGGCATAGACCCTCTCTCTCTTGTGATCAATGGTGTGCCCGGGAACCGATTCGCAATGGTGGCGGCCTTGCCCTTGTGGGGCGGGCCGCGTTCCCTGCTCGGGGTATGTCCGCCGGGCAAAGGCCGCAAGTATCGTGACTCTTCGCGTCTGCCCGCGTCGGACGCAGGCCCTGAAGGCTTCCGTTTTGCTGACGTGATGCCTTCAGGCCAGGTCAGCCGGCCAGCTTGGCCACCACGGCCGGGGCGATGACGCGGTGGGCCGGCGCCACGCCCAGCATGTAGATACGGCCCAGGGCATTGTGCACATGGACCACGGTGGACATGGCGGCGGTGAAGGTGGCGGACGGCGCGCCCTCGGGGCCGGGCAGCCGCATGAGGGAGACCTGCACGTCCAGGTGCCGGTCGCTGTCGCCCAGCACCACTTCGCTGTCGCTCAGCGCATGGATGCGGAAGATGCCGGCGCGGTCGCCTACGCGGTAGCTGGATGCGGCGCGCTGCGCGTCCACGCCGCTGAGCGTGCCCAGGTCCTTGATGCCGAAGGGCGCCACCACGCGGTTGCGCAGGCGCATCAGAAAGTCGATCCAGCCCGGCGTGCGGCCCACGCAGCGCAGGTACAGCGCCATGGGGCTGCTGCCGTCGTCCGGCAATTGCAGCTGGTAGCTGTCGTGGAAATAGGCGGTCTTGAGGCGGTCCTGCAGGGCACTGCCTGCGGGAACCGGGGAGAGGATGACTTGTGCCATGGAGCGAAGGGTGATGAAAAAGGGGGCGGTCCTGCAGCCATCATAGGCCGCAGGGCCGCCCCCTTGTCAGGGCGCCATCAACGCTGCATCAGCGCTTGTCGCCCACCTTGATGCGGGCGTTGGGAACCTCGCCGAACATCTCGGGCGCATACAGCGCCTCCACCCGCGTGGGCGGCAGCGCGAAGTCGCCGGCATTGTTCAGCCGCACGGTGTACTCCACGCGCGTATTGCCCTTGGGCAGGTACTGGTAGTAGGCGCGGTAGGCCTCGAAGCTGCGCTCTTCATAAGCCAGCCAGCCCGCGCCTTCTGCGCGCTCGCCGCCCGAGGCGATCTCCGAGTCGCGCCCCAGACCGCCGCCCAGGATGGTGGCGCCCGTGGGCACGGGGTCGGTGATGGCCACCCAGGTCATGTCGGTGCGGGCCTGCACCTCCAGCGTGACGCGCAGCACGTCGCCGCGCGAGTACTGGCCTGCGGGCAGGCTCTTGTCGGCCTGCTCCACGGGCTTGACCGTGCGCGTGACGGTGTAGCCGGCGCTGAACGGCGCCTTCAGCTGCACAGCCGCTACCGACTGCAGCGTGAGCCAGGGCTTGCCGGTGCCCTGCTGGGTCACCGTCAGCTGGCCCTTGCGGGCATCACCCACCGCGCTCCAGGGCAGGAACATGGTGTTGTTGCGCAGGCCGCCGACCACCGTGGTCGCGCCGAAGCTGGACGCCTGGTGGGCTGCGCCCTCGGTGTCGCTGGCGCGCATGCGCGTGACCTGGCTCCACTCCACGCGGGCCTGGGACGCACCCAAAGCCGCCTGGGTGGCGCCCGTCACGGGCGTGGCCTCGAACTGCTGCGAGAAGCGCTGCAGTGCCAGCGCCCCCCTCAGGTTGGCCGTGGTTGTGCCCCAGGCACCGTTGCTCTGGCGCGAGATGAAGCCGTTGGCCAGGCGCGGCAGCTCTTCCTTCCACGTCGGGTCGTCCATGTTGACCAGCATCAGGCGGGCCAGGTTGACCTCGGGGCCCTGCATCAGCCACCACCACTGGTCGTCCTGCTCGTTGCTGAAGGCCACGCGCGTGCCCTGGTAGCTCAGGCGGGCGCGCAGGATCTGCTGGGCCTGGGCCAGCTGCTGTTCGCGCTGGGGCAGCTCGCGCATGTGCTTGAGCAGGGCCACCCAGTCGATGACGGCATGCGTGGGCCAGTCGTTGGGCGCGATGGTGATGCTGTCGAGCATGCGCGGATTGGCGCGGCCCGTCAGCGCCAGCGCCTGGATGGCGGCCAGCTTGCGCATGTCCAGGTCCTTGCGCGGGCTCCAGAAGCTGCGCTGGATGCGGCCTTCGACGAAGGCGATCAGGCCGTTTTCCATGCGCTCGCGCTCGGCCGCCGGCAGCACGAAGCGCTTGTCCACGCCCTGCGCCAGTGCCGAGAGGTTGAGCAGGTGGGCCGTCAGCGTATCGCTGCCGCGGGCCGCACGGCCCGAGCCGTCGCCGGCCAGCGGGAAGTAGCTGGCCAGGCCGTCGCTGTCCAGGTAGCTGGGCAGCTGGCCCATGGTGGACTGCCACAGCGTGGCGTCGCTCATGCCCACGGCCTTGCTGGTGACCTGCTCCAGGCAGCTGTAGGGATAGCGCGCCCACCAGTCGCGCACGCCCGGCAGGCCTTCGGCCAGCTTGGGCGCCAGCGACATGCGCAGGCCGCCGCGGCCGGCCAGCGCGTCGGCCGGCAGCTGCACGGGCAGGTTGATGCTGCCATCGACCTGCATCAGCGTGCCCTGCTGCACCGTCAGCGGCACGGCCGGGATGATGCGCTGGCTGACTTTCAGCCTGTCGCTGGCGGGCTTGTCGCCACCTGCGGTGTCACGGGCCTCGATCTCCCAGATCAGCGACTCGGCGCGGGTCTGGCCCAGCTGGGCCGGGGCGGTGACGTTCCAGCCCACCTCGCGCGCCTCGCCCGCGGGAATCTCCACGGTCTGCGCTGCCAGCTCCAGCAGCGTGGCGCGCGGCGTGACCTGCACCTTCATGGCCTTGGCCGAGGTGTTGCGCAGCGTGACCATGGCACGGAACTGGTCCTCCTCGCGCACCAGCGGCGGCAGGCCGCTGATGATCTGCAGGTCCTGGGCCGTGCGGATGGGCGCCTGGCCCGTGCCGAACATCGACACGCCATGGTCGGCCACCGCCACCACCTGGAAGGTGGTCAGCGAGTCGTTGAGCGGCACGCTGACCTGGGCCTTGCCCTGGGCGTCCAGCACCACGCTCGGATTCCACAGCAGCAGCGTCTCGAACAGCTCGCGCGTCTGGCTGCGGCCACCGCCGCCGCCAGCGGCCACGGCCTTGCGGCCGTAGTG